>NZ_KB906881.1:0-61524 GCF_000381685.1 Nocardiopsis sp. CNS-639 | reverse complement strand
GGTCCTAATTCGTGTGTAAGCGGTTCCAACCAGACCCGTTGAAGGGACCGTTGGACTGGTCAAAGACGAACAGGTTTCGCTGCGGCCACGTGGGCACCGGGCAGACCCCCGATGGGTCCCGGCCCGATGAGGCCTCACGAAAGACCGGTGGCGCCCGGTGCCTTCGGGCCGTCGCGAAACCCAACCCCAGGTGTGAACGTTGAGCTTTGTGGTGCGAGCCGACCGCAGGGCGACCCCCACTTCTTGATCCCGAGCCTGAGAGCTCTGAACAAGACCGGGGCCCCTGCGGTGCGCTGGTACCGCGAACGGCTACTGAGATGGCAGGCCCCAGAGCCTTGGAATTAGGGCGCCGCGCGGGCCGCACAGGCCCACCACCAGCACACCAACGAGGGAGAAGTAGATGGCGGTGTTCTGCGGGATTGACTGGGCCGAGGCCCACCACGACGTCGCCCTGGTCGATACCGACGGGACCTTGCTGGCCAAGCGCCGGATCAGCGACGACGCCAACGGCTACCGGCATCTGCTGGAGCTGCTCGCCGAACACGGCGACAGCGCCGCCACCCCGGTCCCGGTCGCGATCGAGACCGGCCGTGGTCTGCTCGTCGCCGCCCTGCGCACCGGCGACAGGAGGGTGTACGCGATCAACCCGCTGGCCGCCGCCCGCTACCGCGACCGGCACAGCGTCTCCCGGGCCAAGTCCGACCCCGGCGACGCCTTGGTACTGGCCAACATCCTGCGCACCGATATGGCGGCGCACCGGCCCCTGCCCGCCGACAGCGAACAGGTGCGCGCCTTGGCGGTGATGGCCCGCGCCCAACAGGACACGGTCTGGGCACGCCAGCAGCTGGTCAACCAGGTCCGCTCGCTGCTGCGCGACTACTACCCGTCCGCTCTGGAGGCCTTCCAGGGACGCCAGCACGGGCTGGCGCGCTCCGAGGCCAGAGCGGTTCTGGCCGCCGCACCCACCCCGGCGCGAGCCGCACGCCTGTCCCTGGCCCAGCTCAGATCGGCGCTCAAACGCGCCGGCCGCCAACGCGGCATCGAGGAAGAAGCCAAGCGGCTGCGGGGCATCTTCCGCGCCACCTGGGCCCACCAGCCCCAGCGGATCGAGGACGCCATGGGCATCCAGCTCTTGGCGCTGATCCGCCAGCTGGACGCCGCCTGTGCGGCGGCCGACGAGCTCGCCCAGGCGGTGGAGGAGTCTTTTCGCGCGCACCCGGACGCTGAGATCCTGCTCAGCTTCCCCGGCATGGGCGTTCAGCTCGGTGCCCGGGTGCTCGCCGAGATCGGAGACGACCGCGCTCGCTTTGCCGACGCACGCAGCCTGAAGGCCTACGCCGGGTCCGCCCCGATCACCCGCGCCTCTGGGCGGAAACGGTTCGTGGGCAGGCGGTTCATCAAGAACGACCGGCTGATCAGCGCTGGCTTCTTGTGGGCGTTCTCCGCGCTGACCAGGTCCTCTGGAGCCTACGCACACTACCGGCGGCGCCGGGACCGAGGCGACTGGCACGCCCAGGCCCAGCGGCACCTGCTCAACCGGATGCTGGGACAGCTGTTCCACTGCCTGCAAACCGGCCAGGCCTTCGACGAGCAACGCGCGTTCACCTCCGATCTAGCGGTCGCGGCTTGACAACTTGGCCACCTGAGATGTCTTTCGGGGGTGTGCGCCGTAAAGGTGGCAGATCGCGGGCGGCGCGGCCACCACGACGCGCGGCCCGGCTCGCCAGATGATATGGGTCACCTCTAGAGTGGCCCCGTCCGACGTTACGCGTGGTCTGGAGCACACACATGGGACTTGCCAAGCAGAGCACGGCTCAGGCGCGGGAGAGCCTGGCCTCCGACCAGGAGCGCGCGGAGCGCCTGCCCGAACTCCTGCGTGCGGTGGCCGAGGCGCAGGAGGCGCTGGAGCGGGCCCGCACCCAGAACGCGCCCGTGGAGGAGCTGAACCAGCGGGGCGTGGACCTGGACACGGCGCTGACCGAGGCGATGCGCGCCGCCTACGCCCGCGAGCGCGTCCTGGTGGGGGCCAAGGGGTACGAGGACCGGATCTACCGGCGCAAGCGGCTGGCCCGCCCGCAGGTGCGCGAGGCCACCCGGATCGCCGAGCGGCTGCTCACCGCCCGGGAGACCCACCGCCTGCACGGGATCCAGCGGGTGCCGCTCCAGGCGGTCTGACACCGGCGGACCCGGCCCGCAACCTGGGGTCGTTACACGCACGGTAACTTGGTGTCCGGTCCGGTTCGGTCCGCGGCCGGACACCGCGGCAGGCGACGGTGGGGAGCGCAGTGGCACATGGCGGATTTCATCCGTGTCGATCCGACGTCGAGGGTCCCGCCCTACGAGCAGATCAGGTCGATCGTGGCCATCGCGGTCGCCAACGGTGAACTCCCGGTGGGCTACCGGTTGCCCACGGTGCGCGCGCTGGCGGGTCAGCTGTCGGTGGCGGTGAACACCGTGGCCCGCGCCTACCGCGAGCTGGAACAGGCCGGTGTGGTCGAGACACGGGGCCGTTCGGGGACGTTCGTCGCGGCGGGCGGCGACGACCAGCGCGCCGAGGCACTGGCCGCCGCCCGGGCCTACGCCGAGGTGATCTCCCGGGTGGGGCTGGACCACGACGAGGCGGTGGAGATCCTGCGCGCGGCGCTGCGGGGCTGAGGCCGCCCCGCGCGCCGCCGCGCCTCCCGGGGGTTCAGGCCCCGGTGACGATCCCGTAGAGCTCGTAGACGCACAGCACCACGAACAGCGATCCGGCCAGGGCCAGGCCCGTGTTGCTCACCCAGCCGTTGCGCCACTCGCGCGGGGTGCGCGAGGAGTTGAGCAGCCACATCAGGGTGAAGGCCAGGAACGGCATGAAGAAGGCGCCCAGCACCCCGTAGGCGATGACCAGCTGGAAGGGCTTGCCGATCAGCAGGAGCAGCATCGGCGGGAAGGTCAGCCAGAGCACGTAGCCGCGGAAGGCCCAGCTCTTCTGGTTCTCCCCCGGGTCGGTGTTGGTCCTGCCCCGCAGGTGGTTGACGAAGTCGGCGAACAGCAGGCTCACGCCGTTCCACACGCCGATGATGGAGGAGTAGGCGGCGGCGAAGAAGCCGATGAGGAAGGCCGTCGCCACGAACCCGCCGAAGCGCTCGCGCAGGACGTCGCCCAGCTGGATCAGGCCCTGGTCGCTCTCCTGGAGCGTGATGCCGCTCGCGTAGAGCAGCTCGGCGCCCACGATGAGCATCGCCACGACGAAGATGCCGGTGGTGATGTAGGCGACGCGGTTGTCCAGCCGCATCATCCGCATCCAGGAGGAGTCCCGCCAGCCCTTGGAGTTGACCCAGTAGCCGTAGGCCGCCATGGTGATGGTGCCGCCGACGCCGCCGACCAGGCCCATGGTGTAGAACACCGAGCCCTCGGGGAGCATCGGGACCAGGCCCCGCAGGGTCTGGCCGATGTCGGGGACGACGTAGACGGCCAGGCCGACCACGGTGACGAACATGACGCCCACGAGCACCGTCATGATCTTCTCGAACACCGCGTAGCGGTTGAACCAGACGATCACCAGGCCGGAGACCCCGGCCAGGATGGCCCACACCTCCAGCGGCACGCCCGGCATCAGCGCGGCCAGGGGTAGGGCCGTGGCCGACATGGCGCTGGCGCCGTAGACGAAGCCCCAGATCACGATGTAGGGCGCGAAGTAGACGGTGGTCCACTTACCCAGGCTGCTCCAGCCGGCGAAGATGGTGGTCCCCGTGGCCAGGTGCCAGCGCCCGGTGGCCTCGGCCAGGGAGATCTTGACCAGGCAGCCGACGATGGTGGCCCACAGCAGGGCGTAGCCGAACTGGTTGCCCGCGATGAGTGTGGCGACCATGTCGCCCGCGCCCACGCCGGTGGCCGCGACGACGATGCCCGGACCGATCTGTTTCCACGTCGTCCTGCGTTGTTCGATGGCTACCATCGTGTCCTTCCCCCCTGGTGGGACCGGTCTGGTCCGTGGTGGGCACGACTGTAGGGCTTCGGACACAAGGTGCATACGGGCAGATAAGCGGCGGAGGTGATCCGTGGCGGAATCGATATGTTCCAGGTCACGTCCGGCGCGGTCAGCGGCGCAGGCCCACGACCGAGACGACGTAGAACAGGATCAGCCCGAGCCAGACCAGCGGCAGCGCGGCCGGGCTGCCCACGGTCGCGGTGATCGCGGAGACCGGGATGCTCACGCCCAGGCACACCAGGGAGAGTACGAAGCGCACGGTGTTGGAGGGCAGGCCCGCCTTGGCCGGTTCCGTGCGCGCCTGCGCGGCCATGTGGTGGCGCACGCGCGCCTCGACGGTGCCGTCGATGCGTTCGACCAGGGAGGCCGCCACGGCCTCGTCGTACTCGGGGCCGAGTTCACGGCTGGCGCGGAGCGCGGCGGCGATCTCGTCGCTGTGGCGCTGGGGGTGATCGGTCATGGCCACCATCGTCGCACCGGGGCGTCCGCGGCGTGCCGGGACGAGCGCGATACCGGGGACGAACCAGGGTTCGCCCTGAGGGTTTCGGACACGGCTCGGGGCCGCCCCCGTTTGGGGAGCGGCCCCGTGTCGCCTTTCGGTCCGGCCCCGCAGACTAGCTGGCGAAGTCCAGCAGCTGCTGGGCGCGGCTGGGGTGGCGCAGCTTGGACAGCGACTGCTTCTCCAGCTGGCGGATGCGCTCGCGGGTCAGCCCCAGGTGCTTGCCGATCTCGTCCAGGGTGCGCGGACGGCCGTCCATGAGACCGAAGCGCAGGGACATGATGGTGGCCTCGCGCGGCTCCAGGTCCGACAGCGCGTTGCGCAGCTGGTCGGCCATGAGCTGGCGGTCCACCACCTCGGAGGCCTCCGAGGCGTCCACGTCCTCGATCAGGTCGCCGATGCGGGTCTCGCCGTCCTCGCCGATCGTGGAGTCCAGGCTGATGGGCTGGCGGGTGACCCGCAGCAGCTCCTCGATCTGGGCCGGGGTCTTGTCCAGCTCCAGGCCCAGCTCCTCCGGCGTGGGCTCGCGGCCCAGCGCCTGGTGCATGTCGCGCTCCAGGCGGCTGACCTTGCTCAGCAGCTCCAGGACGTGCACGGGCAGGCGGATGGTGCGCGCGGAGTCGGCGAAACCGCGCTGGATGGCCTGGCGGATCCACCACATGGCGTAGGTGGAGAACTTGAAGCCCTTGGTGTAGTCGAACTTCTCCACGGCGCGGATCAGGCCGAGGTTGCCCTCCTGGACCACGTCGAGCAGCGACATGCCCCGGTCGCTGTACTTCTTGGCCACCGACACCACCAGGCGCAGGTTGGCCTCCAGCATGTGGGACTTGGCCTTGCGGCCGTCCTCGGCCACCCACTCCAGCTCCTCGACCTCGACCTCGGCCAGCGGGGCGGAGCCGTCCACCTCGCCGTGCAGGCCGAGCCGGTACTCGGCGTAGAGCCCGGCCTCGACCCGCTTGGCCAGGTCGACCTCCTGCTCCGCGGTGAGGAGCTGGCGTCGGCCGATGGCCTTGAGGTAGGTGTGGACCGAGTCGCCCATGGCGGGGGACTGGTCGTCGAGGTCGGCCTCGCCGGTCTCCGCGTCGGTGGTGGTCTGGGCGGGCTCGGCCTTCTTGACGCGCCGTGTGGAGCGGGTCTTCCTCCGAGGGGAGGGGCCCTTGCGCGGCGCGGTCTTGCCTTCGGCCCTGGGTGCCTCGTCGGTGTCGGGCACCGTGGCGATGAGAGTGTCTTCCAGCACGTCGTCCTCGGCGTCGGGATCGGCCACCGGTGCGGAGTCGTCGCCCCCGTTGGCGAGCCTGACCCCGTTCTCGGTGAGTTCACGCAGGATGGAACGGCCGTCGCCGGTGGAGACGGCGGCCGCGGTGAAAGCGGCACGCAGTTCGGAGAGGGACAGGTGCCCCTGGGCGCGTCCGCGGTCGAGCAGGTCGGTCAGGACCGCGTCGGCGGACGCGTCGTCGCTGCGAGCGGTGTCAGCGGGGACTCCGGCGGTGGGTGCCGGAGCGGCTGGGGCAGTGCTCGTCATCGGGGCACCTCCCTCCCTTCCAAGACGTGTGGCACGCGGCGGACGGTTCCCGCCGGCTGGACGCGCCAATATGTCCAACGTGTTGGGGAGTCAAATGTTCCCTGTCTCGATTGGATATCAGCCGAAGTGGCGTAGATCACTGCGACGGAAGTGGCCAAACGCTGTAGGGAGCGGGTAAAGGAGTGTGCCCGGAACCGCTGCGGGCGGGGAAGGGGGGCCGGTTGGGGGGAGAGCGCAGGGGCACGAACGTGTGGGCCGAGGGCTGTCACCAACTGCGGACCTCCTTGGGAGAGGGGCCGAGGGGCCGGATTACTCAGGTAGACGTCGGAAGGTCCGGGGAAGTTCCCCGCCTTTTGTCCGACACGTCCGTGACCGGCCGCTCCGCGCGGAGCGGCCGGACCGCCCGACCCCGGGCCGTCACTGCTGTTCGACGGGCACCGACGTGGTGGGGCGCGGCACCCGACGCGCCCCAGGGTCCCACGGGTGGAAGGCGCGCCGGTACACGCGACCGGACCACGGGGCGCTGGTGGCGGCGCCGGAGAGGGCGCGGGGGTCCGCGCCGGTGCGGCTCCCGCGGCCGGTGCCGCGGACCGCGCCGGGACGCCCGCCTCCGCGCGGACGGGCGTCGGCCGCGAACGCGAGGGTCCTCAGCGGCGGTGCCTTGCGTGGGCGCTCCCGCGCCTCAGCCGCGCGGGCCGCGCAGGGCCACCAGGTCGGGTTTGCCCGAGGCCAGCATCGGTAGGGAGGCGCGCACCTCCAGCTCGCGGGGAGCGGCGTAGGCGGGCAGGCGCTCACGCACCCACGAGCGCAGCTGCTCCAGGGAGGGCGGCGCGTCGGGGTCGGCGGGCACCACGACGGCGCTCACCCGCTCGCCCCACTCGGGGTCGGGTCGGCCCACCACCACCGAGTCGGCCACCGCGGGGTGCTCCAGCAGCCGGGCGTTGACCTGCCCCGGCACCACCTTGTGGCCGCCGGTGTTGACCACCTCGTCCACGCGTCCGAGCACGCTCAGGCGCCCGTCCCCGTCCAGACGGCCCAGGTCGTTGGTGCGCAGCCACCGCGTCCCGTCGGCGTCGGTGACCAGGGCGCCCGGATCGGCGCGGACCCCGGGCGCCAGGCGGTAGCCGCTCAGCAGCACCGGCCCCGACAGCAGGATCCGCCCGGCCCCGTCGGCCGAGGGGGACTCCACCCGCACCCGTACCCCGTCCAGCGCGACGCCGTCGTAGACGCACCCGCCGCAGGTTTCGCTCATGCCGTACGTGGTGACCACCCGGCCCCCGGCCCCGCGGGCCTCCCGCAGCAGGGCGGGGTCGGCGGCGGCGCCGCCGAGCAGGATGGTCCCGAACACCGACAGGTCGGTCCCGGCGGCCAGCAGGCGCCGCAGCTGGGTGGGCACCAGGGACACGTGCGGTCGCGATCCGCGCGCGAGCCCGACCACCGTCCGCACCGAGAAGGCCGCGTGTTCGATCCGGCCGCCCGTGGCCAGGGCGCGCATGATCACCTGGATGCCGGAGATGTGCCCGGCGGGCAGCACGCACAGCCACGCGTCTCCGGGGGCGGCCCCGATCCGCGCCACCGAGGCCCGCGCGGAGGAGCGCAGCGCGGCGGCGGACAGCTCCACGCCCTTGGGCGCGCCGGTGGAGCCCGAGGTGGTGATGACCAGGGCGGTGTCCCCGCCGGTCGGGCGGGCGCCGTCCAGCGAGGCGACCCCGCCCGGGGTGCGCAGGGAGGCCGGACGCATGGCGGCCAGGAGTTCGTCCACGCGCGCGTCGGGGGTCCCGTCGGGGATCGGCAGCAGGGCGGGGCCGTGCCCGTCCAGGGCCCGGGCCAACAGATCGCCCAGGCGCTCCGGCGCCAGTCCGCGCACCGCCTGGAGGGGGCGCCCCTCCAGGTCACGGGGGTGCGTTCCGCCTGCCTCGACCTGTCTCTCGCGTGCCACGACGGCAAGGGTACGCCCGTGTCCGGAGCACCCGCCCCGGGGGTCGGATCCGGTGCCGGGCGGCGGACACGGGCGCAAGGAGCACCGCCCTGCCCGCGCGTCCCGCTCGCCTGGCACAATGCGTAGGGTTGTCGCGTGGACGTGGTGACACGTCCGCGCCGTCCACAGTGTCCCCGTTGAGGAGAAGCAGTAGCCGTGAGCAGCGTGATCGACTGGCAGCGGTCGGGCGAGTATTCCGACATCATCTACGAGACCGCGGAGGGCATCGCCAAGATCACGATCAACCGCCCCGAGCGCCACAACGCCTTCCGGCCCCAGACGCTGTTCGAGCTCCAGGACGCCTTCAACCTCGCCCGCGACGACTCCTCGGTCGGCGTGATCATCTTCACCGGCGCCGGTGACCAGGCGTTCTGCTCCGGCGGCGACCAGAAGATCCGCGGCGAGGACGGCTACATGGGCGACGACGCCGTGGCCCGCCAGGGCATCGGCCGCCTCAACGTGCTCGACCTCCAGGTGCAGATCCGCCGCCTGCCCAAGCCCGTCATCGCCATGGTCGCCGGCTGGTCCATCGGCGGCGGCAACGTGCTCCAGGTCTGCTGCGACCTGACCATCGCCGCGGACAACGCCAAGTTCGGCCAGACCGGCCCCAAGGTCGGCTCCTTCGACGGCGGCTACGGCTCCTGGCTGCTCGCCGAGACCGTCGGTCTGAAGAAGGCCCGCGAGATCTGGTACCTGTGCCGCCAGTACAGCGCGCAGGAGGCCCTGGACATGGGCATGGTCAACACGGTCGTGCCGCTGGAGGACCTGGAGAAGGAGACCGTGGCCTGGGCCCGGGAGATGCTGGAGAAGTCCCCGCTGGCGCTGCGCATGCTCAAGGGCGCCATCAACGCCGTCAGCGACGGCGCGGCCGGGATGCAGCAGTTCGCCGGTGACGCCACGATGCTCTACTACATGAGCGAGGAGGCCCAGGAGGGCCGCGACGCCTTCAAGGAGAAGCGCAGCCCGGAGTTCGACAAGTTCCCGCGTCGTCCGTGACCGCTGCCGAACCCGACCCGGCGGGCACGCCCGCCGGGGGACGCGCCTTCGCGGTCGGCCTGCGCAACCGCTTCCGCGGCATCACCGTCCGCGAGGGCATGCTCGTGCGCGGGCCCGCCGGATGGGGGGAGTTCTCCCCCTTCGCCGAGTACGGCCCGCGCGAGTGCGCCCGCTGGTGGGCCGCATGTGAGGAGGCCGCCCACCACGGCTGGCCCGCGCCCGTCCGCGACCGCGTGCCGGTCAACGTGACCGTGCCCGCCGTGGACCCCGAGCGGGCCCACGCGATCGTCGCCGCGGGCGGCTGCGCCACCGCCAAGGTCAAGGTGGCCGAACGCGGTCAGGACCCCGCCGAGGACCTGGCCCGCGTCGAGGCGGTCCGCGACGCCCTGGGCCCCTCGGGGCTGGTGCGGGTGGACGCCAACGGCGCCTGGGACGTCGACACCGCCGTGCGGATGGTGCGCGAACTGGACCGCTTCGGCCTGGAGTACGTCGAGCAGCCGTGCGCCACCCTGGACGAGCTGGCCGCCGTGCGCCGCCGGGTGTCGGTCCCCGTGGCCGCCGACGAGTCCGTCCGCAGGGCCGAGGACCCGCTGCGGGTGCGCGCCGCCGGTGCCGCCGACATCGTGGTCCTCAAGGTGCAGCCGCTGGGCGGGGTGCGCGCCGCGCTGCGCGTGGCCGAGGCGTGCGGGCTGCCGGTGGTGGTCTCCAGCGCCGTGGAGACCTCGGTGGGCCTGGCGGCGGGGGTGGCCCTGGCCGCCGCGCTGCCGGAGCTGCCCCACGCGTGCGGCCTGGCCACCATGCAGATGCTGACCGCCGACGTCACCGCCGACCCCCTGCTGCCCGAGAACGGGTTCCTGCCCGTGCGCCCGGTGGCGGTGGACGAGGCGAGCCTGCGCGCGGTGGAGGTCGACCCCGCCGCCTGGCGGGCCCGCGCCGAGGCCGCGCGGTCGGCCGCCGACGAGGTCCCCGGCGCCGGATGACCGCGCCGTGACCGGCGTTGATGTTACGCCTGGGGCGCACGGTGACGGGGGGACCGGATGTCCGGTTGGCGTGTGTGGGGGGTAACAGCCGTGTTCGTCCTCCGCGGGCCCCGGGTGGGGGTTGACTGTAGGGGCCGGGTCCACATGGTGATACTGGGTACACCTTGAGACGATCGAGAGAGTTGATGAATCCGTCCACCGCCCTGGCGCGTGTCCTGGTCGACGAGCTGGCCCGCTGCGGCCTGGCCGAGGCCGTCGTCGCGCCGGGGTCGCGCTCGACGCCGCTCGCCCTGGCCCTGGTCGCCCACCCCGGAATCCGGGTGCACGTGCGCATCGACGAGCGCTCGGCCTCCTTCCTCGCCCTCGGCCTGGCCCGCGTCTCGCGCCGCCCGGTCGCGGTGGTGTGCACCTCCGGCACGGCCGCGGCCAACTTCCACCCGGCGGTGATGGAGGCGGACGAGAGCGGGGTGCCGCTGCTGGTGCTCACCGCCGACCGGCCCCCGGAACTGCGCGGGACCGGCGCCAACCAGACGGTGGACCAGATCGGCCTGTACGGCGGCGCGGTCCGCCTGTTCGCCGAGGTCGGCACCCCCGACCCGGTGCCCGGCATGGTCGCCTACTGGCGGTCGCTGGCCTGCCGCGCGTGGGGCTCGGCGCTGGGCGGACGCCCCGGCCCGGTCCACCTCAACGTGGCCTTCCGCGACCCGCTGACCCCCGACGCCGACACGGGCGCGTGGCCCGAGCCCCTGGAGGGGCGCGACGGCGGCCGGGCGTGGATCGGCCGCCCGGGGCCGCTGACCGAACCCGCGCCGTTCACCCTGCCCGACGTCGAGCGCGGTGTGATCGTGTGCGGCGACGGGGACTACGACCCGGTGCCGTTCCTGGCGCTGGCCGAGGCGACCGGGTGGCCCCTGCTGGCCGAACCGACCTCCAACGCCCGCCGGGCGGGCGCGCTGTCCACCTACCGGCACTTGCTGGCCTCGCCGCGCGTGGCCGCGCGGCCGGCTCCGGAGCTGGTGGTGAGCGCGGGCCGCCCCAACCTGTCCCGGCAGATCCTGGCCTACCTGCGCCGGGCCGAACGGCACGTGGTGGTCGGCGCGGGCGCGCTCGACGCCTTCTCCGACCCGGTGCGCACCGCCACCGACGTGGTGGCCGCGGTCGCGCCGCCCGCCGGTCTGGACCCCGGCTCCCCGCCGAGCACCGAGTGGTCGCGGACCTGGTCGGAGGCGGAGGCGGTGGCCCGCGCCGCCCTGGACGCGGTGCTGGACGAGGAGGAGGTGCTCAGCGAGCCGCGGCTGGCCCGCGACCTGGTCGCGCACATGTCCACCGGTTCGCTGCTGTTCGCCGGTTCGAGCATGCCCATCCGCGACCTGGACGCCACCATGCGGGCGCGCTGCGGCGTGCGCCTGGTGGGCAACCGGGGCGTCAGCGGGATCGACGGGTCGGTCTCCACGGCCATCGGCGCGGCACTGGCCCACCAGGCCGAAGGCGGGGGACACGCCTACGCGCTGCTGGGCGACCTGGCGATGCTGCACGACCAGAACGGGCTGCTGATCGGCCCGGGGGAGCCGCGCCCGGACCTGGCGATCGTCGTGGTCAACAACGACGGCGGCGGGATCTTCTCCGGTCTGGAGCAGGCCGGGCACCCCGACTTCGAGCGGGTGTTCGGCACCCCGCACGGGGCGTCGATGGAACGGGTGGCCGCGGTGGCCGACGTGCCCTACACCCGCCTGGAGTGGGCGACCGACCTGCCCAAGGCGCTGCTGGGCGAGGGGCCGCGCCTGATCGAGGTGTGCACGCACCGCGCGGGCAGCGCCGCGCTGCGCCGCCGGATCCAGGCCGCGGTCGACGCCGCGGTGGACGGGGCCCTCTGAGCGCACGCCCCTGACGGAAGCGGGCGGGGACCACCGCGCGGGCCGGGGCCGTCCACCGGGGCGCCGGGCGTCGCACCCGTCCCCTTTTCGACCCCTCGCCCGCCCCGGTGTCGGCATGCCCTAAAACCCCTTCGGCCGGCAACCGTTTGCCCGCCTCCGCCCCGCCCCGGTCCCGCGCCGCACCGCTGCGCCCGGCGCCGAATCACGGGAGGGCCGACAACTCCGGGGGCGGTTACGGGCGTGTCATGTGGATTCGGCGGGTACGGTGCGCCATGATCACGACCGGAACCCGACGATGCGTGGCCCTCCGGATTCCCAGCGTGACCTACCAGGGCATGCGCCGGAGTTGTAGGCGCGTTCATCTTGGTTTCACCTGCGCGTTTGGAATTTCGGCCAAGGTCGAGAGCGTCCGGGGGAGCACCCCGCCGGACCAGGAGAGAATCCGCGCGCCCCGGTCAGACCCCGCACCGACGGAGCGCGTGGGAGCAGCACGATCCCCAAGGAGAAGGTGTGCCCGAATCCGCGCCCCGCCGCCGCCAGCTGCCGTTGATCGGCCAGGTCGGTGGCGGTCGTTCCCGTGCGACATGCAGACTGCGCTGCGGCGACGCCTGTTTCCACCCGGCTCCCAACACCAGCGACAACCCCTACTTCGGGGACATCTTCGCCAAGGCGCTCTCCCGCCGCTCCGTCATCCAGGCCGGTGCCGTGAGCGCCGGAGCGGGCGCGCTCGGACTCGCCGCGCTCAGCCCGGCCTCGGCCGACCGCCGCGGCCCCGACCGCCCCCACCCCTCGCCGCGGCCCACCTTCACCAGCGTCCAGCCCAACAACGACGACAAGATCACCATCCCCCGGGGCTACGACCAGCACGTCATCATCCGCTGGGGCGAGCCGGTCCTGCCCGGCGCGCCCGAGTTCGACGTGTACGACCAGACCGCCGAGGCGCAGGCCCAGCAGTTCGGCTACAACTGCGACTACGTCGGCTTCCACCAGCTCGACGACGACCACGCCCTGCTGTGGGTCAACCACGAGTACACCAACGAGGAACTCATGTTCCCGGGGTACGCCGGCGGCAACGCGGCCACCGAGGAGCAGGTCCGCATCGCCATGGCCGCCCACGGCGGTTCCATCGTCGAGCTCCAGCGCGAGGGCCGCACCGGCAAGTGGGTGCTCTCCACGGGCGAGCGCTCCTTCAACCGCCGCATCACCGCCGACACCCCCATGCGCCTCACCGGCCCCGCCGCCGGGCACGACCTGCTCAAGACGGCGGAGGACCCCACCGGCACCCTGGTCAGGGGCATGCTCAACAACTGCGCGGGCGGCATGACCCCGTGGGGCACCTTCCTCACCGCCGAGGAGAACTTCAACCAGTACTTCGCCAACGGCTCCGGGTCCGCCGAGACCAGGCGCTACGGCGTCGGCACCGGTGCCACGGAGCGCCGCTGGGAGCGCTTCGAGGAGCGCTTCGACCTCTCCAAGCACCCCAACGAGATCAACCGCTTCGGCTACATCGTCGAGGTCGACCCGCTCGACCCCGGGTCCGAGCCGCTCAAGCGCACCATGCTCGGCCGCTTCAAGCACGAGGGCGCCACCACCCGCCTGGCCGACGACGGCCGCGTCGTGGCCTACATGGGCGACGACGAGCGCTTCGACTACATGTACAAGTTCGTCAGCGCCAAGAAGTACGTCGAGGGCTCCCGGCGCCACAACCTCTCCCTGCTGGACACCGGCACGCTGTACGTGGCACGCCTGTCCGGCAACAGCCCCGCCGAGGAGTTCGACGGCTCCGGCGCGCTGCCCGCGGACGGCGAGTTCGACGGTTCCGGCGAGTGGGTCGCGCTGTGCACCGACACCGAGAGCTTCGTCCCCGGCTTCAGCGTCGCCGAAGTGCTCATCCACACCCGTCTGGCCGCCGACGTCGTGGGCCCCACCAAGATGGACCGCCCCGAGGACTTCGAGCCCAGCCCGGTCACCGGCAAGGTCTACTGCGCGCTGACCAACAACTCCGCCCGCGAGCCCGGCCAGGCCGACGAGCCCAACCCGCGCGGCCCCAACCGGCACGGCCACGTCCTGGAGATCGTCGAGTCCGGCGACGACGCGGCCGCCACCTCCTTCGCCTGGAACGTGCCGCTGGTGTGCGGCGACCCCGAGGACGACGACACCTACTACGCGGGCTTCGACAAGTCCAAGGTCATGCCGATCTCCGCGCCGGACAACCTGACCTTCGACAAGGACGGCAACCTGTGGATCTCCACGGACGGCCAGCCCGGCGCCCTGGGGATCAACGACGGCCTGCACGTCATGCCGGTCGAGGGCCGCTTCCGCGGTGAGCTGAAGACCTTCGCCACCGTCCCGGTCGGCGCGGAGGCCTGCGGCCCCTTCGTCACCAAGGACAGCAAGACGGTGTTCCTGGCCCCCCAGCACCCCGGTGACGGCGGCAGCTTCGAGGCTCCCACCAGCACCTGGCCCGACGGCGAGTTCCCGCGCCCGTCCGTGGTGTGCATCTGGCACACCGCGGGCCGCGAGGTCGGCAGGTAGCCCGGCCGCCCTCCCGCCGGTAGGGACGACGACCACCGGCCCCGGCTTCCATCGTGGGGGCTGCCGGGGCCGGTTCCTCGTGTCCGGCCCCCGACCGGGCGCGCGGGCCTCAGAGAGTCTTCTCGAAGCAGAGCGAGGAGGGCTCGTCGGCGTAGGCGCCGAAACCGGGGATGGGCGTGTACCCCGAACGGGTGTAGAACCGCACCGCGTCGGGCTGGCGGTCGCCCGTCTCCAGGCACAGGCGCTTCCAGCCCCGCTCGCGGGCCCACTCCTCCAGGGCCGCCAGGACCAGCGCCGCCGCTCCCGAGCCGCGCCGGTCGGGCCGGACGTACATCCGCTTGACCTCGCCCGCCGCGTCGCCGAGCTCGCGCAGGCCGCCGCAGCCCACGGCCGCGCCCGAGGCGTCGCGGGCCACCACGAACACCGCGATGTCCCCGGCGGAGGGGGCCACCCCCGGCTCGGAGTCGGTGGTGCCGTACCGTTCGGCGATCTCCGCCCGCTGGCCGGCCCGCAGGGCGGCGGCGTCGGGATCGTCCCAGGAAACCTCGTGGACACGCATGGGCGCCACGCTAGCGGCGCCGTGTTTCGCGGCCGTGAAATCCCGCCCGGGCAGCGGCCTCCGTGCGCGGCGTCACCCGTACGGGCGCCGCCCGCGCGCGTACCGCGGAGCCCGGCCCGGAGCCCGCTCCCGCCCCGGCTCAGACGGGGTCGGTGAGGGCCTCGCGCATCACCCGGAACTTGGACTCGGTCTCGGCGAGCTCCGACTCCGGTTCGGACTGGGCGACGATGCCCCCTCCGGCGAAGAGCCGGGCGCGCGCGCCCTCCACGCGGGCGCAGCGCAGGGCGATGCCCCACTCGGAGTTGCCCGCGCCGTCCAGCCACCCGACCGGACCGGCGTAGCCGCCCCGGTCCATGCCCTCGGCCTTCGCGATCAGCCGCATGGCCGCCGCGGTGGGGGTGCCGCCCACGGCCGCCGTGGGGTGCAGGGCCGCGACCGCCTCCAGCGCCGAGACCCCGGGGGACAGGCGGGCGCGCACCGGCGTGGCCAGGTGCTGCACGTTGGCGAGCGCGAGCAGGCGGGGCCGGGCGGGCACGTCCAGTTCCTCGGTGAGCGGTTCCAGCGCGGTGCGCAGGGACTCCACGGCCATGCGGTGCTCGTCCACGTCCTTGGCCGAGGTCAGCAGCTCCTCGGCCAGGAGCCGGTCCGCGCCGGTGTCCTCGCCCCGGGGGCGGGTCCCGGCCAGCACCAGCGAGGAGAGCTGGTCTCCCTCGCGGCGCAGCAGCAGCTCGGGGGTGGCTCCGACCATGCCGTCCACCGAGAAGGTGAAACAACCGGGGAAGCGCAGCCGCAGCCGCTCCAGCAGGGTGCGCACGTCGATGGGGGCGTCGGCCTCGGCCAGGGCGTCGCGCGCCAGCACGGCCTTGTCGAGCTCTCCCGCGCGGATGCGCTCGACGGTACCGGCCACGGCGCCCATCCACTGCTCGCCGGTCAGCGACCCCGCGCTCCAGGAGAGCGGACCGACGGGCCGCGGCTCCGGCGTCGGGCCGAGCGGCTCGGCCGGGTGCGCCCCGGACGCTTCGGTGACGGTGGTCAACCAGGAGCGGCCGCCGCGCCGCCCGACCAGCACGCGCGGCACCACCAGGGCCGATCCCGCGGAGGAGGGGGAGAAGGCGAACGTGCCGAACGCGACCGGGCCGGTGCCGGGCACCCCCACCTCGTCGTGGACCTCGGCGCGCTCGGTGAGGGCGTCGACCCAGCGGGCCGCCTCGGTGAAGCGGGTGGTGTCGGTGGGCTCGGCCGATTCGGGCTCACCGTCCAGGTCCAGCCGCGCGGCCTGTCCCCAGCCCACGATGCCCTCGTCGCCGGTCAGCCAGGCCAGGGGGGAGTCCACGGGCAGGCGGTGCACCAGGCTGGCGGTGTCGTCGCGCAGGGCGACGGTGCGGACGGACAGGCGGGGCGGGCTCAGGAGGGCGTTCACGGTCCCCGAGTCTAGAACCTCGTCTGGGGCGGTGTGTCCGGTATCGGCCGTGGTGGCCGGGGTGCGCACGTGCTCCCTCCCGGGACAGGGCCGTCGTCGCGAACCGGCCCTCGCCGCCGTCCGGCGGGGATCACGCTCCGCCGCCGCACGCGCGGGCGCTCCGTCGCCCTGCCGGAACGGCCCTCCGGCACCGGGGATGCGAGGTTGTCCACAGATTGGCGCAATCGTGTCCGAAAATTGACTGTCTGGCCTACTCTGGTTCGCGGTGCGACGTCACGGTGACGGCGGTGCGCGACCCATCCCCTCAGAGGAGACCTGTTCCATGGATTCAGTGGCCCGTGCCGTGACCCCGACGCGCGCCGCGCTGCGGTGGGCCGCGACGGCCGCCGCGGCCACCGTCCTGCTGGCGGGGTGCACCGGCCGGGGCGCCGACGAGGAGCCACCGGCCGACGGCGCGTCCGGGGCGGCCGCCGCCCTCCGGTGCGGGGACGGCGGGGCGCAGCGGCAGATGCGCGGGGCCTGGCTGACCACGGTCCGCAACATCGACTGGCCCTCCGAGCCGGGCCTGTCCGCCGAGGAGCAGAAGGCCGAACTCGACGCCTACCTCGACGACGCCTCCGCCATGGGGCTCAACGCGGTCTTCCTGCACGTGCGGCCCACCGCCGACGCCGTCTACGAGTCGGACCTGGAGCCGTGGGCGCGCTACCTCACCGGCGAGCAGGGCGGCGATCCCGGCTACGACCCGCTGGAGTACGCGGTGGCCGGGGCGCACGAGCGCGGCCTGGAGCTGCACGCCTGGTTCAACCCCTACCGCGTGGGCTTCCAGGACCCCGACGTCGAGAACCTGGCCGAGGACCACCCGGCGAGGGAGAACCCCGAGTGGCTCGTCGACTACGGCGTCGAGGCCTACCTCGACCCCGGCAACCCCGAGGTCCGCGAGTGGGTGACCCGCGTGATCCTCGACGTGGTGGAGCGCTACGACGTCGACGGCGTGCACTTCGACGACTTCTTCTACCCCTACCCCAAGGAGGGCGAGGAGTTCGACGACGACGCCTCCTGGGAGGAACACGGCGACGGCTTCGAGGACCGCGAGGACTGGCGCCGTGACAACGTCAACCAGCTCATCGCCGGGGTCCACGAGGGCATCGAGGCCACCAAGCCCTGGGTGAGCTTCGGGATCTCCCCGTTCGGCATCTGGCGCAACGACTCCACCGACCCCAGCGGCTCGTCCAGCTCGGGCCTGCAGTCCTACGACGCCCAGCACGCCGACACCCGCGCCTGGATCCAGGAGGGCACGGTCGACTACGTCGCGCCTCAGCTGTACTGGGAGCGGGGCTTCGAGACCGCCGACTACGAGGTCCTGGCCGACTGGTGGGCCCAGGAGGTCGAGGGCACCGGCGTGGACCTGTACATCGGCCAGGCCGCCTACCGGGTGGGCGAGGACGGCTGGACCGGCGAGGACGCCCTCAGCACCCAGCTGGACTACTCCGGCGAGCTGCCCCAGGTGGACGGCGACGTCTACTTCTCCATCAAGAACCTGCGCGAGCAGGCCGCCGACGCCTACGCCGCGCTGGCCGACGAGCACTACGGCGCCCCCGCCCTGCCGCCGCTCTCCGACACGCCCGAGGGCCAGGAGCCGCTGGTCGGCACGGTCGGCGGCGTCACGGCCCGGGCCGCCGACGAGGGGGTCGACGTGGCGTGGGAGGCCGTGGACGGCGCCCGCTTCTACGCCGTCTACCGGCTGCCCGCCGACGCGGCCGCCGGATCCGAGGAGGAGCGCTGTGCCGCGGTCACCGCGGACAACCTCGTGGGCCTCACCGGGCGGACCGCGCTGAGCGACACCGCGCCGGTGGAGGACGGCGCCGGGTACGTGGTCACCGCGCTGGACGACTACCGCGCCCAGGGGCCGGTCAGCGAGGTCGCCGACGTGCGCGGCTGACCGGACACCGGGCGCGCGGGCTCCGGCCGGGGGAGGCGTCCCCGGGCCGGAGCCCGTTCCGTTCGCCGGGGCGTGGATCCCCGGTCCCTCTCCGGGGCGCCCGGTCCGGCTTCTTCCCGAGCGCGGTCCGGTGCCGCCCGCACGTCTGTCGCAAAATCCCAAGAGGAGGGCGAAAAAGTAAGCATCTGCTAGCGGAAAGCCCCTTTTGCCCCAGCAGATGCCGGATATAGGTTGGCCCCATGCCGACCTTCCACATCAGCGAGGCCGCCGACCTCCTCGGCGTCAGCGCCGACACCGTCCGGCGCTGGGTCGACTCCGGCCGCCTGTCCGCCACCCGCGACGCCTCCGGAAGGCGTCTGATCGAGGGCGCGGACCTGGCCGGGTTCATGAGCACGGGTGCCGGCGAGGACCCGGCCCGGCGCCTGTCCTCCGCCCGCAACCGCTTCCGCGGCCTGGTCACCGACGTCGTCCGCGACCGGGTGATGGCCAGCGTGGAGATCCAGGCCGGACCCCACCGGGTGGTCTCGCTGATGAGCCGCGAGGCCGCCGACGAGCTCGGCCTGGAGGTGGGCAGCGTCGCCACCGCGGTGGTCAAGTCCACCAACGTGGTCGTGGAGACCACCGGGGAACGCCATGCGTGAGCCCGCCACCCGCAGCCCCCGCTCCGGCGCTCCCCGGCTGGTCCGCGTCCTGGCCGCGGCAGCGCTCGTCCTGTGCGCCTGCTCGCCGGGGGAGGGGTCCGCCGACCGGCTCAACGTCTTCGCCGCGGCTTCCCTCACCGACGTCTTCACCGACCTCGCCGAGCAGTTCGAGGCCGAGCACCCCGGCACGGAGGTGGTCCTCAACCTCGCGGGCAGCGGCGACCTGGCCCTCCAGATCAACTCCGGCGCCCCCGCCGACGTCTTCGCCTCCGCCGACACCGTCACCATGGACCGGGTCGTCGAGGGCGAGGGGCTGCACCCCGACTGGGCCGCGGAGCACGGCGCACAGGGCGTCGTCTTCGCCGCCAACACCCTGCGCATCGCCGTGCCCCCGGACAACCCGGCCGGTGTCGGGGGACTGGCCGACCTCGCGGAGGAGGACACCGCCGTCGCCTTCTGCGCCGAGGAGGTCCCCTGCGGCGCGGCCACCGCCGCGGTCCTGGACGAGGCCGGGCTGGAGATCACCCCCGACACCTACGAGGAGGACGTGCGCGCGGTCCTGACCAAGGTCGAACTCGGTGAGGTCGACGCCGGACTCGTCTACGCCACCGACGTCGTCTCCGCGGGCGATCGGGTCGAGGGCATCGCGTTCGACGAGTCCGACGAGGTGGTCAACGACTATCCCATCGGGGTCGTCTCCACCACCTCCGACGCCGAGCTCGCCGCCGCCTGGGTGGAACTGGTGCGCTCCCCCGGGGGCCAGGAGGTCCTGCGGGCCGCCGGGTTCGAGGTGCCATGACGCCCGACCGCGCCCCCGCTGCCCCCGCCGAGCCCTCCGCCGCGGCGCCGCGCCGCCGTCCGCCGCGGGGACGGCGCTTCGGCCGACCGCCCTGGATCCTGGTGCTGCCCGCGCTCCTGGGCGTGGCCTTCCTCGTGCTGCCCATGGCGGGCCTGCTGGTCAGCGCGCCCTGGTCCACCATGGGCGGCCGCCTGACCGAGCCCGAGGTGCTGGCGGCCCTGTGGCTGTCCCTGTCCACCGCCACCGCCGCCACGGCCGTGTCCCTGCTCCTCGGGGTGCCGCTGGCCTGGCTGCTGGCCCGCACCGACTTCCCCGGACGCCGCCTGGTGCGCGCCCTGGTCACCGTCCCGCTGGTGATGCCGCCCGTGGTCGGCGGCGTGGCGCTGCTGCTGGTCCTGGGGCGCAACGGGATCGTGGGCCGCCACCTGGACGCCTGGTTCGGGATCACCCTGCCCTTCACCCCCGCCGCCGTGGTCCTGGCCCAGGTGTTCGTCGCCATGCCGTTCCTGGTGATCAGCGTGGAGGGCGCGCTGCGCGGCGCGGACCGCCGCTACGAGGAGGCCGCCGCCACCCTGGGCGCCGGTCGGGCGGCCGTCTTCGCCCGCGTCACCCTGCCCATGGTGCTGCCGGGCATCGCCGCGGGAGCGGTCCTGTGCTGGTCGCGGGCCCTGGGCGAGTTCGGCGCCACCATCACCTTCGCCGGGAACTTCCCGGGCACCACGCAGACCATGCCGCTGGCCGTGTACGTGGCCATGCAGCGCGACCCCGAGGCCGCCATCGTGCTCAGCCTGATCCTGCTGGCGGTCTGCCTGGCCGTCCTGGCCACCCTGCGCGAGAGGTGGACGAACGCCTGATGGCCCCGAACCACCACCCTGACGAGACCACACCCGACCCCGAATCCGGCCCCGCACCAGCGCCCGAACGCACGGCCCCGACTCCGGCCGCACCCGCCTCCGGGCCCGAACGCACGTCCGCACCAGCGTCCGCGTCCGCGTCCTCGGCCGCGTCCACGCCCGTACCCGCGCTGGAGGCGGACCTGCGCCTGAGCCGGGGCGCCTTCACCCTGGAGGCCTCACTGACGGTGCGCCCGGGGGAGATCCTCGCCCTGCTGGGGCCCAACGGCGCGGGCAAGTCCTCGGCGCTGCGCGCCCTGGCCGGACTGGTGCCCCTCACCGGCGGGCGCGTCCTCGTGGACGGGCGCGACCAGACCAGGACACCCGTGGAGCACCGCCCCATCGGCATGGTCTTCCAGGACTACCTGCTCTTCCCGCACATGAGCGCCCTGGACAACGTGGCCTTCGGCCCCCGCCACCAGGGCCTGTCGCGGGCGGCGGCCCGCGAGCGCGCCGCCGAACTGCTCGCCCACATGGACCTGTCCGCGTACGCGCGCGTGCGGCCGCGCCGCCTCTCCGGCGGCCAGGCCCAGCGCGTGGCGCTGGCCCGCGCCCTGGCCGTGCGCCCGCGCCTGCTGCTGCTCGACGAGCCCATGGCCGCCCTGGACGCCAGCACCCGCATCGACGTGCGCGCCCGGCTGCGCCACCTGCTGGAGGAGTTCGACGGGGCCACGGTGCTGGTCACCCACGACCCGCTCGACGCCATGGTGCTCGCCGACCGGGTGGCGGTGATCGAGGAGGGCCGGGTCGTCCAGCAGGGCGAGCCCGCCGAGGTGGCGCGGCGCCCCCGCACCGCCTACGTCGCGCGGCTGGTGGGACTCAACCTCTTCCGGGGCACGGCCGAGGGCACCACCGTCACCCTGGACGGCGACGGTCCCGGCGGGCCCGTCCGGGTGGAGGCGCACGAGGCGCACCGGGGACCGGCCCTGGTGGCCTTCCCGCCGCGCGCCGTGGCCCTGTACCCGCACCGTCCGCACGGCAGTCCGCGCAACGTGTGGCGGCTGACGGTGGAGGGGATCGAGCGGTTCGGCGACCAGGTGAGGGTGCACCTGGCGGGGAACCCCTCCCTGGCCGCCGACATCAGCCCGGCGGCCCTGGCAGAGCTGGGACTGGCCCGGGGGGACGCGGTGTGGGCGGGGGTCAAGGCCGCCGAGGTCGAGTGCTATCCGGGTTGACCCCCGGGGGGTCCGGCCCGCGGGACCGCGTCGGCGCGGAGCGCGCTCGGGCCCGCGGCGGCGGGTCGCACCCCGCGGAGGAAACCGATTTTTCTACCCAGAATCGGGCATAGAAACCCACATCGGAAAACCTGTGCACACCTGGATATCTCAGGTATACCCGGGGGAGACTGTAAGTCTGGCGACGACTGTCCTTCCCCCCGTGGCCGAGGAGGGTTCCATGTCCCTGAGAGAGCACGAGAGAAGAATCCTCGCGGAGATCGAGCGGCAGCTCAGCGAGGAGGAACCGGACCTGGCCGGACGGCTGGAGTCCTTCGGGTCGGGGGATCCCGACGCCCCGGCCGACCCCGGCCTGGGCGGCTGGAAACCGTGGGTGGCGTGCGGCCTGATCGCCGCGGTCACCGCGGGCCTGCTCGTGATGCTGTTCGTGCTCACCCCGAGCACGCCGCAGCCCTCCGCGCCCGCGGTGCCCACCGAGACCTCGCAGACCACCGGGGACCCGGTGCCCGATCCGGATCCGGAGCCCGCGCCGGAGGGACCCGAGACCGTCGGAACCTCCTGACCGGAGCCCCGCTCCGCGGCCGCGCGGCCTCTCCCGGGACACGTGACGGGCGGTGTGCACCCGCCGCACACCGCCCGTCACGTGCCCTGGACCGCGCGCGTGCGGCTCAGGCTCCGTGGCCGAGGACGACGGTCCAGTAGGGGCCGCCGTCGCCCTTCACCACGCCCACGCCGATGTGCTCGGCCTCGCAGTCGGCGAGCACCTGGTTGTGGCCGTGGCGCGTCCAGGCCTCCACCGCCTCCTCGGCCGTTTCGAAGCCGTTGGCCACGATCTCGCCCGAAGGGTGCGCGTAGCCCAGGCCGCGGGCCCGGTCCCTGGCCGACGAGCTGCCGCCGAAGAAGCCGCCGCCGGGGAACCCGCTGTCGCCCGCCTGGTCCTGGCTGTGCTCCCGCGCGGCCTGGGTGAGCAGTTCGTGGGTGTTCAGCTTCCCGCACCCGTACCCGGGCCTCTTGTCGTTGACCAGCCGCACGACCTCGGCCTCGGCCTCGGTCCAGGGGTCGGCCGGTTCCTCCTGGGACCAGGGCGGGGGCCAGCCGCCGCCGGATCCCGTCCCCTGGACCGCGGACGGGGTCCCGCCGCCGGCGAACACGTCGCCGGGGTCGGCCGCGCCGGTCACGCCCGCGCAGCACACGGCCGCCGCGGCCATCCCCGCGAGGGCACGGCCTCGAAGCAGGTTTCGCATGTCTTTCCACCTCCCGTGCGCGGGGGAGCGTGTACCGCGCCGTGCCCGCGCACACCAGGGGCGGACAGCCGTGAAGGCCGTCCGCCCGCAACCTCGCGGGAACTCAGTTCGCCTTGCTGGTGGTCCTGTCCACCGTGGCTCCGTACATGGAGGCGGTGTAGGTCACGTACTCGTAGTAGACCTTGCCGTCGTCGCCGACGCGGCTGTGGACCACAGTCATGGTGGCGCCCTCGGCGCTGGCGCTGCCGAAGTCCTTCTCGAAGACCGCGTCGGCCATCGCGACCGAGGGCGCACCCAGCGCCAGGCCGAAGGCCACACCGGTCAGGGACAGCACTCGTCGTAGTCGGACCATCGTCCTTCCCCTCCTCGGGTTGGGTCGGGTCACGCCCGCCGGGCGCGGCGGCCGACACGGCCGCCGCGCCCGACGGAAACGGGATGCCTAGTTCGCACCGCTCACGATGCTGTGGGAGGCGGCGCCGTCGTGGCCCGCCCAGGTGGCGCTCTTCTTGTAGAAGGAGCCGCCGTTGTCCCAGTGGTCGTGGCCCCTGTCGCCCTTGCCGCCCTTGTGGCCGTGGCCGTGGCCGTTGCTGTCACCGTCGAAGGCGACAGCGGTCACGCTGTGGCTCGCAGCGCCATCGATACCGGCGGCGCTGGACTCACCCGAGAAGAAGCTGTCCGCCATGGCGGTGGCCGGAGCGCCGAAGGCCAGGGCCGGAACGGCGACGGAGGCGAAGGCGATCCGAGTGAGAGTCTTGCGGTTCATCCTGTGTCCTTTCGAGGCGGACCGACGATCTGTCGGTCCGGTGGCACCGATCCCCCCAGCTCGACCCTCGGGAGAACCGTTCTCCTGGCGCCATCCGTAGATCTGCCCCGGGTCCCCGATCGCTAACTCTTAGTAGTTACTAAATAACTTAAAGTAATACTTGGTTGTTTTGGGTCGGATTTTTCCTGCTTGAGGCGGGCCCATGCCCGCGGCCGGGGAGAAGATGCCGACCGACCCCGGAAGAGACCGGGACGGGGCCGCGGCACGCTGCGGAACCAGGGGCATCGTAGACGCCGGGAACCGGCGCCGACAGCGGCCACGCCGTCGCGGGCGCGCGCGGCGGGGACCGCTTCCGGGCAGGTCAGCGCGGTCCGTACCCGCTCGCGGGCCGCGACCCCGTACCTTCCCGGGGGAGCACCGCGTGGCGCACGGGCGCCCCTCACGCCGACGGCGCGCACCGGCGGTGCCGGTGCGCGCCGTCGCGGCGGATCCTGCCTCAGAGGCCGTTGGTGAAGCTGGCGGCCAGGGGACCGGCCACGGACGAGCCGCCGCCACCGCCCTCGACCACCACGGCGAAGGCCACGTCGCCCTTGAAGCCGACCATCCAGGCGTGGCTGGGCAGCTCCCCGTCCTCGTCGGCGTCCTCGGCGGTGCCGAACTCGGCCGTACCCGACTTGGCGTACACCTCGCCCTGGAAGGGCACGTCCTCGGCGGTGCCCTCGGTGACGACCGCGCGCATCATCGTCCGCAGCGCCTCGGCCTGGGCGATCGCGCGGGGCTCGGGCAGGCCCTCCGGGGCGGGCTCGGTCACCAGGACCGGGTGGCGCCAGGAACCGTCGGCGACCGCGGCGGGCACCGTGGACATGTGCAGCGGCGAGGTGAGGATCTGGCCCTGGCCGATGCTCTGGGCGCCCAGCATGGTGGCGCTGTCCACCGGCGGGAAGGACGGTTCGAGCGTGGGCACGCCGATGTCCAGCGGTGCGTTCATGCCGAACTGCTCGGCGCTGGCCTGGAGCGTGTCCGAGCTGAGCCGGTCGCCGACCTGCTCCACCAGAGCGGTGTTGCAGGAGGTCGCGAACGCCTCGGTCACCGTCTGGGCGCCGTACTCGGCGTCGCCCGCGTTGACGAACGGCCACCCGCCCAGGTCGTACTCCTTGGGGCAGTTCATCGCGGCGTCCATGCCCATCCCGTTGTCCAGCAGCGAGCTGTAGGTGATGATCTTGAACGACGACCCGGGCGGGTACTGGCCCTCGAAGGCCCGGTTGAAACCGCCGGGCACGTTCGCCGCGGCCAGGATCTCGCCGGTGGAGGGGCGCACCGCCACCAGACCCGCCGGGTCGGCCGAGTCGATGACGGCGTTGGAGGCCGCGTTCTGGACGGCCATGTCGATGCTGGTGACCACGTCCTCGCCGTCGGCGCCGTCCAGGGTGGCCACCGTGTTCTCCTCGGTGGCCTCCAGGGAGTCGGGGTCCTCGGCGGCGGCCGCGTCGACCATGAGGATGGTCGTGGCGGCCTCACCGGCCAGACGCTCCTCGTAGGTGCGCTGGAGGCCGCTGACGCCCACGGTGTCGCCGACGCTGTAGGCCGGGCCCAGACGCTCGACGTCCTCCGCGGTGGCCTCGCCCAGGGAGCCCGCGATCATCTGGAGCGAACCGGAGACGGTGCCGTCCAGGGCGGTGCCGTCGGCGGCCAGGACGCTGCCGCGCTCGCCCCACACGGCGGTGCGGGCCAGGACCTGGCCCTCTCCCAGGCCGGGGTAGGCGACCTCGGGGGAGAACTCCACCCACCACTCGCCGTCCTCGCGGACCAGCGGCAGCTCGCCCTCCCAGCCCCAGTCGTCGGCGTTGGTCAGCGACACGGTGACCTCGTAGGGCGCGCTGCCGGTGCCGCCGTCGGCGGTCACCGTGCCGACCTCCACCGCGATGGAGTCGACGCCCAGCCCGGAGTCGATGCCGCCGAGCACCGCGGCGGCGTCGCCGCCCCGGGTGACCGCGGCCAGGCGCTCGTAGTCCTGCGCCTCCCAGGCGGCCTCGTACTCGGCGGCGGCCTCCTCGGGTTCGGGCATCGTCAGGACGTACCAGGACGCGCCGCCGCCGACGAGCAGCAGCACCACGACGGCGGAGAGCACGCCGATGAGCAGTCCGCGCCGCGACTTGCGCGGCGGGGGACCGGGGTCGTAGCCGTCGTCCCCGTGGCGGTCGGGGGCGTCCGGCCCGCCCGGGCCGCCGCCGCTGTAGAGGTACTCGAAGCCGTCCTGGGAGCCCTGGCCGGGGCCGGTCTCCCCGCGGCCGCCGTGGTCCGGCGCGGGATAGGGCGCGTCGCCCGGGTAGGGGGTGTCGCCGTGGTGGACGGGCTGACCCGGGTAGGGGTCGTCGTCCCAGGTGTCGGTGCGGCCGTGCGGGTGACCGTGTCCGGCGGCGGGCTCGCGCACGCCGTGCCGGGAGGCCGGGGCCTCCTGCCAGGAGTCGTGGGCCTCGTCCTGCCAGGCGTCGTGCTCCTCGTCGCCTCGGGGCCGGGACCCGTCCCAGTCGCCGGAGGGGCCCTGCGCGGAGGGATAGGGGGTGTTCCAGTCCTGGGCGCCGCCCCGGTCGGGGCCGCGCGGGGGCTCGTCCCACGAGGAGGGCTCCTGCGGGCGCCCCGCGTTGCCGTGGGCGCCGGAGCCCTCGTGCCGGGAGGGCTCCCAGGCCTGCGCGGACGGGGCGCCCCATCCGTCGTCGGTGGTTCCTCCACGCGGGGGCTCGTCCCACGAGGCGGGGGAGTCCCAGGACCCGGCGGACCGCTGCGGGAGGTCGGGCTGCGGGGGAGGAACCGGCGCGGACGGGGCCGCGGGTTCCTCGGGCGGAGGCCCCTGGGTGCGCTGGGGGATGCGGTAGGGGTTGGCGGGGCGCGGGGGGTGCGCCGGGGGCTCGTGCGATGCTTCGGGCGGCCCGGAGGAATCCGGCTGCCGGGGGGACCGTTCGTCCACGCCTGACCGTCCTTCACTGGGTTGGCTGGAGAGACCACGATGCCCCGCTCCCACCTCGGTGGGAGCGGGGCACGAGAGTGAGGGTCGGCATGGCGGTCGCCTCTCGGCGCGGGGCACAACGGGGCTCCTGGCCGTACGGTCACCCACCCGGAGGCGGGGCCGGACGCGGTATTCCGCGAAGGCAATTGTTGAGGCCCGGGGGACACTTGCTACCACACCGACCAACAGTGACTCTAACCCATCGGGCCGGGCCGTTGTTCCGCCACCGCGAGAAGCGGCGCATGCGCAATCTCACGGTACTCGCGGACCGGGGGAGGGAATGCGGTGGCCGGTCCCGCAGAGGGGCGCGGGACCGGCCGGGAAGCCCGCGAACCGAAGGTCACCCCTGGCGCGCGATGCTGGTCTGCTCGTCACGGGAGAGGAGCTTGAGGCGCTTGCGACCGCGCTCGGCGCCCAGCTCCTCCTCGCGGGCCTCGATCCGCTGCCAGCCCTCCCACGTGGTGTAGTGGACGCCGCGGGCCTCCAGCAGGGCGCGGAAGGCGACCGGGTCGGGCTCGGAGGCGGGGGTGAGGGCCTCGCGGTCGGCCACCAGGTTGGTGACCGTCTCCAGGGCGTCGCCCTTGGTGTGGCCGATGAGGCCCACGGGACCGCGCTTGATCCAGCCGGTGGCGTAGACGCCGTCCATCGGCTTCTCGTCCAGGTCCAGGACCCGGCCCTCGGCGTTGGGGACGACGCCGCGCTCCTCGTCGAAGGGCAGGTCGGCCAGGGGCGAGCCCAGGTAGCCGATGGCGCGGTAGACGGCCTGGACCTCGTGGTCGACGTACTCGCCGGTCCCCCGGACGCCGCCGTCGCCGGTCAGCTCCATGCGCTCGGTCCGCAAACCCGTGACGCGGTCCTCGCCGAGCACGGCCACCGGGCTGTGCAGGAAGTGCAGGTGCAGGCGGCGCTCGGCGCCGCGCGGGTCGCGGATCGCCCAGTTCTGCAGGACCTTGACGTTGGTCTTGACCTGGTTGGAGTCCTCGCAGGCCTGGAGGCTCCCCTCGTCCATGTCGAAGTCCTCGGGGTAGACGATGACCTCGACGCCGGGCTGCTTGTCCAGCTCGCGCAGCTCCATGGGGGTGGCCTTGCACTGGGCGATGCCGCGGCGGGCGAAGACGTGCACGTCGGTGATCTGCTTGGCGCGCAGCCCCTCGTACACGTTGTCGGTGATGTCGGTCTCCAGCAGGTCCTCGGCGCTCTTGGCGAGGATGCGGGCGACGTCGACGGCGACGTTGCCCGCGCCGATCACGGCGACGCTGGTGCCCTCCACGTGCCAGGACGGCGACACGTCGGGGTGGGAGTCGTACCAGAAGACGAAGTCGGCGGCGCCGTGGCTGCCGGGCAGGTCGATGCCCGGGATGTCCAGCGGCCGGTCGCGGTCGCTGCCCGTGGCGAAGATGACCGCGTCGTAGTGGTGGCGCAGGTCCTCCAGCTTGAGATCCACGCCGTACTCGACGTTGCCGTAGAAGGTGATCTCCGGCTTGTCCAGGATCTTGTGCAGCGCCCCCTGGATCTGCTTGATGCGGGGGTGGTCCGGGGCGACGCCGTAGCGGACCAGGCCGTAGGGGGAGGGCAGCTTGTCGAGGATGTCGATGCTGACGGACGTGCCGCACGCGGACAGGGTCTCGTCCTTGGTGAGCAGGTCCGCGGCGTAAATCCCCGCGGGGCCCGCACCCACGATTCCCACTCGCAGTGGTCGCGTCATCGCACAGCTCCAAGTCTTCGCGCCAGAGTCGGACGCCATCAAAAGGTAAGGCTTGCCTAATCTATCCGGTGCCGGCACCGGGAAAACCTACTATAAAGGTAGAGAATTCCGCTCCCCGTCCCGGGCCCGCATCGCGGACCCCGGAGGTCCCGCGGGCCGTCGGCCCGGGCGGAACCCGGTAGGACCAGGTCGGGAGGCTGTCGCCGGCGCCCTGGAAGGTCCCTCAACAAGAGGTCAACGCCCCGTCACCGGTTCCCCAGTTCCGAACGGGCTGTGAAGAAAGTCACCGCCCGCCGGAGCGGTCCCGCGTCCCGGGGGGCCGCGCCGGGGGGAGGGGGAGTCCGACTCCCCCGAAAACCGACCCTACGCGCCCGAGGGGCGTCCCCGCTCCAGTTCGGCCTTGACCGAGGCGGCGAACCGGGGCACCTGCTCCTGCCCGGACAGCTTGGCGATGGCGGCCATGATGGCGTCGGTGGCCTCGCGGCGCGGGCGCGCCCTGTCCGCCTGGCCCTCCCAGGGCGACAGGTCCACCGGTTCGCCGAAGCGCACGCCCACCCGGTTCAGGGAGGGCACCCTGCGGCCGGGGGGCAGGATCCGCTCGGTGCCCGCCAGGGCCACCGGCACCACCGGGGCGCCCGTGGTCAGCGCCAGCCAGGCCAGCCCCGTCTGCCCGCGGTAGAGGCGGCCGTCGGGGGAGCGCGTCCCCTCGGGGAAGATCCCGAAGACCTCGCCGCGCTCCAGCACCCCGAGGCTGTTGTCCATGGCCTCCTGGGCGCTCTGGCCCGGGCGCCGGTCCACCGAGAGCTGGCCGATGGCCCGCAGCGCGCGGGTGAACAGCCGCCGGGGCAGGGTCCCCTCGTCGAAGAGCTCCTGCTTGGCGATGAAGCGCACCGGCCGGGGGCAGGCCACCCCGATGAAGAGCGGGTCGATCAGCGCCAGGTGGTTGACGGCCAGGATCACCGGACCGCGACGGGGGACGTGGTGCGCGCCCTCCACGCGCTGGGGCCACACGACACGGGTGGCGGGCGCGATGACGGTCTTGGCCGCTCCGTACAGGGTCACTCGGTCGCCTCTTCTCGGGGTGGGGTGGGGTGGTCCGCGCGGGGGTGACGGACGTGCGGAGGGCTCCCGTGTCCGTGTCTCCCGAGCTTATCGGGGCCGCGGAGCGGAGGGCGTGGCCGGAGGGCGTGATCGCGGCCGGGCGCGGGTGCCGTGGCGCCGGTCACACGCGCTAGGCTATGGTCTAGACCTCTGGTGCAGGTCAGGGGTCCTTTCCCCGGACGCGCGAGCGAGGAAGAACAGCCATGCCGAAACTGGTCGACGTCAGCCACCAGATCACCGACGGGATGACCACCTCTCCGGGCCTGCCGGAACCCGCCGTCGAGGAGAGCACCGCCGTCGCGGGCTCCGTCCCCGGCCACGCCACCAGCAGCGGCCGCGTCACGATGGTCGGCGCCACCGGCACCTACGTGGAGACGCCCGCCCACCGCTACCGGGACGGCGCGGACCTGGCCGACCTGGACCTGGCCCGCGTGGCCGATCTGCCCGGCGTGGTCGTCTCCGTCGGCTCCGCCCGGATCGGCCCGGAGGCCTTCTCCGGCCTGGACGTGCGCGGACGCGCCGTGCTGGTGCGCACCGGCTGGGACCGGCACTGGCGCACCGAGTCCTACGGCCACCCCGAACACCCCTACCTGACCGAGGCGGCGGCCAAGGCGCTCGTGGACGGCGGCGCCACCCTGGTGGGCATCGACGCGGTCGGCGTGGACGACCCCTCTCCCGCCGCCGAGGGCGCCCGCCCGGCGCTGGCCGTCCTGCTCGCCGCCGGCGTCCCCGTCGTCTCCCACCTGTGCCTGCTCGACCAGCTCCCCGAGGAGGGCTTCACCTTCTTCGCGGTGCCCGCCAAGATCCGCGGAATGGCCGCCTTCCCCGTGCGCGCCTTCGCCCTCGTGGACTGACCGGCCGCGCCCCCGGAGGCCGGGGGCGGGCGCGGGGCGGGCTCACAGGTCGGCGTCCAGGTCCTTCTGAGCCCGGCGGTGCTCGCGCTGGGCCCGCCGCTCGGCCTCCTGGCGCGCCGCGCGCTCGTCCTGGGCGACCGCGCTGGTCATCGCGTTGGACAGCGCCCGCAGCTCCATGTTGATCCTGGGGTAGGCGGGCAGCCGGGGGATCGCGCCCATGCGGGGCGTACGGCGCTCCCTCATCGAGGAGATGAGTTCGCCGAAGGCCAGGTCCACCCGTTGCAGGGTGATGACGCCCGCCGACTCGGGCCGGTCCCGGGCCAGCGCGGACAGGGCCAGGTAGCCGGTGCGCTGGGTGGCCACCACCACCGGCCACAGCGGCAGGGTGGAGGCCGCGCGCGGCGCGTCCCCGATCGCGCTGTCGTAGACCCCGCGCAGGTTGACCAGGGCCGCGCGCATGTCCCTGCGCAGCCGGTAGCGCCGTTCGGGGCCGATCTCCACGTCCTGGTCCAGGACCGCCATGATGCACTCGCGCGAGGTCTCCAGCACGCTCGTGATGGCCTGGGGCAGGCGGGTCGCCGACGCCCTGCGCCACAGCAGCAGCGAGCCCAGCAGGCCGAACACCGAGCCCACGACGGTGTCGATGATGCGCGACCCGGCCAGGTCGGTGATGGGGTCGGGCGCGGCGGTTCCGGCCAGCAGCAGCGCCATCGGCGTCACCAGGACCGAGGCGTAGAAGAAGTTGCGGCCCACCACCAGCTGTGTGAGCCCCTGGAAGAGCCCGGCGAGCACGATGACCACGGCCAGCGGCGGGTGCGTCGCGATCAGCGCGGCGCCGATGAACACGCCCACGAGGGTGCCCAGGGACCGCTGGAGGGCCCGGTTCATGGTCAGGACCACGCTGCCCGCCTGGAGGACGGCGGTCGCGGTCAGGCCCACCCAGTAGTAGTGGTCCAGGCCCAGCAGGAGGCTGAACGCGCCCGCCGCGGTCACCGTGATCCACATGCGCAGCGCGGTGGGGCGCACCAGCGAGTCCGAGCCCAGGCTGGAGCGCAGCGCGTCCCACAGCGCCGGATAGCGCTCGTCGTGCAGGGTCGCGGCGTGCTCGTCGTCATCGTGGGAGGAACGGCGCGCGGCCTGCGCGGCCCGGGCCAGCTGGCCGTAGAGCCGGGCCTCCAGGGAGCGGGGCCGCAGGCCCCGGCGTAGTTCGTCGAGCTCGTCGGGGTCGGGGCCCAGGGAGGGGTCGGCCACGGCCGGGGCCATGCGCTCGGCGAAGTCGGCGGCCTTCTCGGGCAGGGTCGTGGGGCGCGCCATGCACACCTGGGTGGTGGCCAGGTGCACGTCGGAGACCCACCGCAGCAGGGAGCGCAGCCGGGCGGCCTCGGGGCTGGTGCGGTAGCCGCGGGTCTGGGCCAGCAGGACGATCCGCCAGGCCTCGGCCACCGCCACCGAGGCCTCGTGCTGGGCGTGGTCCAGGTCGGGCGTGCCCACGGCGCGCAGCAGGGAGGCGAGCTGGCGGTAGGCCCCGGCCACGGCGCGGTACTCGGGGTGGCGGGCGCGCACGGGCGCGCCCGACATCGACACCGACCAGCCGATGGCCGCGCCGAGGGCGGCCACCAGGGCGTGCAGGGGGACGTCGGCCAGGCCGCCGGGGGCGATGGTGGAGATCGCGCCGACCAGGACGAAGAACAGGGGGCCCGGCCTGTCCACCCTCCAGGCGGCGCACAGCCAGGTGGCGATCCCGGCGGTCAGGCCGATGGAGAACACGGGCGCCCAGGAGGCCAGGGCCGAGGCCAGGGAGCCGAGGGTGACGCTGGCGACGAAGCCCAGGCCGACCAGGGCCAGGGCCGCCGACCGGTAGGCGTAGGGCGTCTTCTTCTCGTACAGGACGGTCATGGAGCCCAGGGCGGCCAGGGTGCCGACCTCCGAGCCGAACAGCCACGTGGCCAGGGCGAAGGAGAGCGACATGGACACGGCGGCCTTGACCGCCGTGGTCCACGCCCAGGCGCCGGACTGGAGCCCGAACAGCGCCCGCAGGTCGACCCTGGGGTGGGGTCGCTCGGCCACCTCGACGCGTTCGGCTCCGTGTCCTTCGCCGGGGGAACCACCCACGTTCATCGGTCCGGTGTCTCCAGTGGTTCCCAGATCTCGCACGTTTCCCATCCTAGACCGGGACGAACCGGCACTTAGGTGACTTACTGAACATCCGTAGGGGCGCGGGCCGTGGACAGGGGCCGGGCCGTTCGGAGCGCGGACCGCTACGTGGCGGTGCGCTCCGCGTCCTGTCCGGCCGGGGGCGCCCCGGCCCTCTCCGCGCGCTGTTCGGCCAGCTCGGCGCGGGCCACGGCCCGATCGCGCGCCTCCTCGGCCAGGGCCAGGCGCGCGGCGGCGGCCTCCCGCGACTCGGCCAGGGTGATCTCGGCGTTGCGGCGCTGGGCGTCCAGGTCGGCCGCCAGGCGCTCGCGGTCGGCGCGGAGCCGCTCCAGCTCGGCGGTGAGGCGTTCGCGCTCGTCGGCGGCGGCCGCGCGGTCCGACTCCAGGCGCTCGCGGGTCCGCTCCAGTTCGGCGTCGAAGCGGTCCCGTTCGGCGGCCAGGGTCCGGGCGGCCTCGCCCGCGCGCTCCTCGGCGGTCTCGGCGCGGGCTCGGGCGCTCTCGGCCGCCAGGACGGCCTCGTCGCGCCGACGGGCGTGCTCGGCGGTCTCGGCGCGCAGCCCCTCGGCCTCGGCGCGGGCGTGCTGGAGCCGCCGGGCGGCCTCGGCCCGCTCGTGCTCCAGCTCCTCGCGGGCGCGGGCGGCCTGTTCGGCGATGCGGCGTTCGGCGGCGGCCAGCCCGGCGTTGGCCTCGGCGACGGCGGCGTCGCGTTCGGTCCGGGCCCCGTCGGCGAGGGCGCGCTGCCGGTCGCGCTCGGCCTCGGCGGCGTCCCGGGCGGACAGGGCCTCCTCGGCGATGCGCTCGGCCTCCTGGGTGGCGGAGACGGCGGAGGCGGCGGCGTCCTCGGCCACGCGCCGGGCGCTCTCGGCCTCGCGGCGGCGGTTCTCCGCCTCCAGACGGGCGGCGTCGGCCTCTGCGGCGTGCCGGGCTCCCGCGAGGCGGGCGGCCTCCACCTGGGCCTCGGCCGCGGCCGGGTCGGTCATGGTGGAGAAGGCCTCGGTGGCCGCCTGGAGGGTGGCGGTGAGCTGCTCGCTCTGGACGGCGAAGCGGGTGAGCAGGTCGTCGGCGCGCAGGCGGGCGGAGGTGACCGGTTCGGTGCTGAAAGCGGGGGAGGAGCCGGCGGTGTGGGGGGAGGGCGCGGCGGAGTCGGCGGCGGAGGGCTCCTGCGCGGCGCGGGCCAGCTCCTCCTGGCGTTCGGCCTCCTGGGTCTGGCGCTGGCGTTCCTTCCAGGCGCGCCAGCGGGTGTGCTCGGGGAGGTCGCAGTACTGCGGCGGACGGCCGGGCGAGGAGGCACGGGGCACGGGCCGGTCACAGCCGGGGAAGTTGCAGGTGTTGGAGTCGGAGGCCACGGGGTGAGCGTAGCGGTTCGCCCCCGCGCGGCGCGGAGGTGTGTCGGGCACGGTGACCGGGCACCCGCGCACCCGCGCTCCGCCGGGGGTGGACGGCCGCCGGTGGTTCCGCGCCGGCCCCCTCGGGCGGACCGCCGACCGCGGCCCGTGGGCGCGGGCCGACGCGAAAGCCCCCTTCCCGGCCCCGGAGGCCGGAAAGGGGGCTCGGGCTCCCGCGGGCGCTAGTCGTGGGCGCCGAAGGCGTCCACGCGGCAGACCATCGTGGTCACGAAGGGGCGGAAGCCCTCCTCCTCCAGGAAGCGGATGTCCTCGGAGGCCGTGGCCAGCGCGGAGAACTCGATGTCGCGCACGCCCATGCCCGCGAGCTGGCGGCGCACCTCCTCCAGCAGTTTGGAGGCCACACCGCTTCCGGTGTACTCGGGGTCGATGGCGAAGGTCTGCACCACCGCGCCCCGCGCGCCGCGGTCCCAGCTGCCCTGGGCGTTCTCGCGGATGGTGACCATCGCGTACCCGGCCAGGTCGCCGTTGCTCTCGGCGAGGATCGCCAGGGTCTCGGGGTCGGAGAGCCAGGCCGTGTACTGGGCGCGGCGGCGCCGCCAGGACTCGTCCAGGCTCACGGGGCCGATGATGTCCGCCAGGTGCGGGGCCGTCAGGGTGTGCTGCTGGTGGAGGGCGCCCCACAGGTCCGCGAGTTCCTCCACCTCGTGGGCTCCCAGGTAGCGGAAGCTGAGCACACCGACGTCGGACTGTCGAGGTTTGGTCATCAGCGAATTTTGCATCTTTTTCTCACCCGTTCCACCAGCATTGGGTGCTGATCCCCCCGGGTCTCACCCGTGGTTGAGCTGTGGCACCGACTGTACGTGTCCGTATCGACCGCAACGTGCCCGACACGGAGAAAGAGGCGTCAGAGATTGCTGCAAGAGAAGAAGCTCTGTTTTTTCTTTGAGTGTGGAGCCCGATGGCGATGTGCATGGAATCACGCCCCTAACCTGCGCAACGCGTACGAAACCACCCTGAAATCTGTACGTGCTGCCATAAGTTGGAGGCCATGATCGACGTTCGGCGGCTACAGCTCCTCCAGGCACTCGACCACCACCACACGGTGGCGGCGACCGCGGAGGCGCTCAACGTCACCCCGTCGGCGGTCTCCCAGCAGCTCGCCGCCCTGGCCAAGGAGGCCGGGGTCCCCCTCGTCGAACGCAACGGCCGCCGTTTCCTGCTCACCGGCGCGGCCCGGGTCCTGCTCAAGCGCGCGCACGTCATCTTCGCGGAGATGGAGCGCGCCAGCGCCGACCTGGCCGAGTACGCAGAGGGCGACCGCGGCGTCGTCCGGATCGGCGCCTTCTCCACCGGGATCAGCGACCTCATCGCCCCGGCCCTGGCGCGCCTGCGCACCAGCCACCCGGACTGGTCCTTCGAGGTCGTCCAGGCCGAGCCCGAGCACAGCGCCGAGATGGTGCGCTCGGGCCGCCTGGACATGGCCCTGACCATGTCCACCGGCCACCTGCCCGCCAGCGGCGACCCGGACTTTCGCGTCGACCCGGTCATGGTCGAGCTGTTCGACGCGATCCTGCCCTACCAGCACCCGCTGGCCGCGCGCACCAGCCTCCACCTGGCCGAGGACCTCGCCGACGAGGACTGGATCCTGTCCGCGCCCGGCACCGCCTGGCACGAGTGCGTCTCCGGCGCCGCCCACCAGGTGGGCTTCCAGCCCCGCGTGGTGCACACCGTGGACGACTTCAGCGCCGTGTTCTCCCTGGTGCAGGCGGGGCTGGGCATCGCCCTGATGCCGCGCCTGGCCTGGACCGGGCTGAGCACGCCGCGGATCGTGGTGCGGGGCGTGCGCGAGAGCGCGCGCCGGCACATCGTCGCCCTCTCCCGCGCGGGCGCCTCGCCCGAACCCCTGCTCACCGCCATGCGCGAGGCCGCCAGCAAGGTCCCCGTGCCGTCGGTGGGGCCCTTCGCCATCGCGGGCTGAGGTTCCGCCCCGCCCGGCCGCCCGTCCGGACGCCGCGCTCCGTCCCGGCTCGCCGGGACCCCGCCCTACCCGGCCAGCACGCCCGCGGCCGACTCGCGCAGGTACTCCGCCACCAGGCGGATGGGCTTCCACGCCCATCCGCCGGTGCGGCCCGCCAGGTGGACGCGGCGGACCCCGCCGAGTTCGCCCAGGGGCGCGTGGGCCACCCCGCGCCGGGTCACCGCCGACAACCGCGGCACCACGCCCACCCCCAGACCCTCCGCCGCCAGCTGCTCGAACAGCTCCAGGTTGTCGATGCGGTGGACGACGCGCGGCGTGAACCCGGCCTCGGCGCACATGCGCTGCACCAGCGCCTCCTCGTCGCGCCGGTAGGGGCTGACGATCCACGCCGCCTCCGCCAGTTCCCGCAGCCGCCGCCGGGTCAGGGTGCGGCTGTCGGCGCCCTCCGAGGGCTGGGCGAGCAGCAGGTCCTCACTCCCGATCGGGTGCACCGTCAGCGTCCCCGGAAAATCCCGGGGAAGCAGACTGTACTGGTACACCACCCCCAGGTCCGCCCGCCCGTCCTGGAGCAGCTCCAGCGCGTGCTCGGACTCGTGCTCGGTCAGGTGGACGTCGATCCCGGGGTGGTCGCGCCGCAGACGGCGCAGCGCGGGCAGCACCAGGGGCGCCGCCGTGGTGTACATCACCAGGTCGACGCGGCCGACCGGCTCGCCCTCGCCGTCGAACTCCGCCCGCGCCGCCTCCACCCGCGCCAGGATGCCCACCGCGTGCTCGGCCAGCCGCCGCCCGGCCGGGGTCAGACGCACCCGCCGCCCGTCGGGCGCGATCAGCGGCACGCCCGCCTCCCGCTCCAGGACGGCGAAGTGCTTGGAGACCGCCGACGTGCTCATGCCCGTGACCTCGGACACGGCGGCCATCGTGCCCAGCCGTTCCAGTTCGACCAGCAGGCGCAACCGGGTGAAGTCCATCCACAGAAGCTACCCGACCGTCCACCGGAACTACACGATCCATCAACCAATGGTCCGTGGACAGAAACGAACCACGTCGGTGCAATGGTCGGGTGATCCGCTCTCTCACTCCCTCGCTCCGCCGTGCCCGCTTCGGGGTCCCGGCGCCCCTCATGCTGCTCATCGGCATGTTCACCCTGCACACCGGCAGCGCGCTGGCCGTCACGGCCTTCGCCCAGGCCAGCCCCGCCACCGTCACCTGGCTCCGGCTGAGCTGGGCCGCGCTCCTGCTGCTGGCCCTGGGCGGCCGCTCCCTGTGGCGGGCGGTGCGCGCGGCGTCGCGGCGCGAACTGGGCGCCGTGGTGATCCTGGGCACAGCGAGCGCGGGGATGATGCTGTTCTACTCCGAGGCCACGGCGCGGATCGAACTCGGCACCGCCACCTCCATCGAGTTCCTCGGCACCCTCGTGGTGGCCGTGGCCGCCATGCGCCGCCGCCGCGAACTCGTGTGGATCCTCGCCGCGGTCGCGGGCGTGCTCTGCCTGACCCGCCCCTGGCAGGGCGAACTCGACCTGGTCGGGGTCGGCTTCGCCCTGGCCGGCGCGGTCTGCGTGGTGGGCTACATCGTGCTGACCCAGCGGGTGGGCGCCGGGTTCGGCGCCGTGCACGGTCTGGCCCTGACCATGACCGTGGGCGCGGTGGTCAGCGCGCCGCTGGGCGCCCCCGGCCTGGTCGCCGCCCCCGACCCGGACCTGGTGCTGTTCACCCTGCTCATCGCGCTGCTGTTCCCGATGGTGCCGTTCCTGCTGGAGATGGTGGCCCTCCAACGGATGAGCCGCACCGCCTACAGCACCTTCTCCAGCCTGGAACCGGCGGTCGCCCTGGTGATGGGCCTGGTGGTCATCGGTCAGGCGCCCGTCCTGATCCAGGTCGTCGGCATGGTCCTGGTGGTGGTCGCGGGCGCCGGCGCGGCCCGGGGCGACGGCTCCCGCCGCCCCGCCGTGCCCGATCTGGCCGCGGCCACCGCCGCCGACCCGCACCGGCCCGAGGGGCAGGCCCTGACGGAGGAGGCCGAAGCGGTGTCGGGCCGGGCGGTCTGAGGGAGCGGGGTCACTCGGCCTCGGGGGCGCGGACGTGGGCTCCCGAGGCGATCTCGCGCAGTGCACGGACGTGCTGGTCGAAGGCGGCCCGCCCCTCACCGGTCAGGGACAGGGAGGTGCGGGTGCGCCGCCCCACCGCGGCCTTGTGCACCTTCACGTAGCCCGCGTTCTCCAACACCGTGACCTGCTTGGACAGCACCGAGTCGGAGACCTCGACGGTGTCGCGCACGAAACGGAACTCCGCGCGGTCCACGGCGGCCAGCGCCGCCACGACCGAGAAGCGCACGGGGGAGTGGATCACCTCGTCCAGCCTGCCGCGGGGGTGCTCCATCAGGCGCTCCTGCTCCGGCGCAGGGACACGTGGGCCGCCACCAGCGGCGGCGCCGCGCAGGCCAGGGCCGCGGGCACCCACCAGGCGGGCTCCCCGGGGAAGGCGTACATGCCGACGAAGAGGGAGACCGCGTACAGCACGCCCCACACGCCCATCGTCCACAGGTGCAGGGACGCGTATCCCCGCGGCTGCACCGGCTGGCGCACGGCGAACACCGTCATCACGGCCATGGCCGCCCCGAACCCGGCGGTGGAGGCCGCGATCGCCCACGGGGAGGGGAACAGGCCCACCACCAGCACCAGGGCCAGCGTCGCGACGCCGAACACCGCGCCGTAGACCGCGTACCACCCGCCCCGCGAGCGCGTCCGCGTCCCCACCGTCTCCGCCCGCTCCAGCGCGTCCAGCGCCTCGTTCCTGCGCATGTCGTTCTCCGTTCGCTCAACCTGTTGTCAGCATGGCACTCACTTTCCAACTTGGCAAGTGATTGACTCTCTGGAAGGCAAGACTGGGACGCACGCGCAAGCCCCATCCCACAAGCGACATCCGTCACCCGCGCCACTTCGCCGCACCGGTACGGAGCGTCTCCGGAATGCACTAGCTTGGTGCGAACCATGGCCGCGAAATCTGATCTCGAACTCCTCCGCGCCTACGAACCGGTGCTCATGTGCACCAAGGGGGAGCTCTTCTTCCCCACCGACGTGGACGCCTACGTACGCAACTGCAGCCTGTGGATCGAGGAGCCGGGCGGCGGCGAACGCCGCCTCGTCCCGGCCGGGGAACTCACCCTCGACCGCCTCGGTCGGGCCGAGGAGGAGTGGCCCGGACGCCACAAGCACCTGCGCTTCGTCCAGGAGGAGACCCTGCGCGAGGAGGCCCGCCGCTACAAGGGCGTGGCCCGCACCGTCATCCCCAAGAGCGGCCGTCTGGCCGCCGTCGGAGTCCTGGGCCGGGTCCTGGACATCCTGATGAAGCTCTCCCTGCTCATCCGCGGGGCCGTCCCCGGCGGCCTCACCTTCGCCGCGGTGACCCGCTACCGCGAGCGCGTCGACAACGGCGGCGTCACCTACTACGGCCGCGTCACCCGCGAGGGCGGCTACACCATCCTCCAGTACTGGTTCTTCTACGCGATGAACGACTGGCGGACCATCTACGGCGGCGTCAACGACCACGAGGCCGACTGGGAGCGCGTCACCGTCTACGTCGTGGACAACCCCGACGGCACCACCCGCCCCGTCTGGGTGGGAGCCTCCTCGCACGAGTACCACGGCGACGACCTGCGCCGCTGCTGGGACGACCCCGACCTGCACCGGGACGGCTACCACCCCATCGTCTACGTCGGCGCGGGGTCGCACTCCCACCAGATGCTCCCCGGGGACTACCTCATCCAGGTCGACCCCTCCTTCCTGCGCGGCCCCATGCGCGCCTGGCGGTGGATCACCCACCGCATCTTCCGCGCCGACAGCGTCCTGAACCGGCACGGCATCGGCGTCCCCTTCGTCGACTACGCCCGCGGCGACGGCATGCGCCTGGGCCCCGGCGGCGACCGCGAGTGGTCGCCCGTCCTCATCGACGACGACACCCCCTGGCTGACGGGGTACCGCGGCCTGTGGGGACGCGACACCGGCGACTTCTTCGACGGCGAGCGCGCCCCCAGCGGCCCGCGCTACGAGCGCGACGGCACCATCCGCCGCTCCTGGGCCGACCCGCTGGCGTGGGTGGGCCTACAGAAGGTCGCCCCCACCGAAACCGCCGCCCGCGCCGAGCTGCGCGCCCACGTGCGCGCCCTGGACGAGCGGCTGCGGACCCTGGACGCCGACGTCATCAGCCGCCGCGACCGCCTGCGCCAGCTCCACTCGGCCCGCATCGTCCTGGAGCGCGAGGCCCACTCACGGCCCCGCGCCCGCGAGTACGCCGAGCGCATCGCCGCCCTGGAGATGGAACTGGGCGAGGTCTACGAGACCCGCGTGCTGACCGCCGACGAGCGCGACACCCACCTGCGCGCCCTGGCCGCGGACACCCCCCTGGTGCCCTCGCCCACCGGGCACCTCAAGGCCCCGCACCTGCCCTACTCCTCGGGGACGCAGCGCTCCACCCGCTTCCTGCACCTGTGGGTGGCCCTGAGCACCCCGCTCCTGCTGATCTCGCTCGCGCTGCCCATGTTCGTCCTGAACGGGCAGTACACCTTCTACGCGATGATCGGCGTGGTCGTGGTCTTCGCCGCGGTCGACTCCGTGGCCCGCCGCAAGTTCGTCCAGTACCTCATCGGGCTGGCGGTCATCGCGGTGGTCGTCGGACTCGTCGTGGGGGTCGTGGCCGCGTTCGTGGTCAACTGGCGCATCGCCATCACCGTCCCCGTCGCGGTGATCGTGGTGCTGCTGCTCGTGGTCAACGTCCGCGAACTCCTGCGCCGCTGATCCGCTCCGCCCCGCGCTGGCGCCCACCGCCCGCGCGGGGCAGCATGGGACCCATGAGCGACGCGCTGTTCGACCGCCCGCCCGCGCAGGTGGCGCCCGGCGCCGTGCACGTGCCCGGCTGGCTGGACCCCGAGGAACAGGCCGACCTGGTCCGGGGCTGCCGCGACTGGGCGCGCGGGCCCGCCGGGATGCGCCGCCACACCATGCCGCGCGGCGGGGTGATGAGCGTGCGCATGGTCAGTCTGGGCTGGCACTGGTCACCGGGGCCCAACCCCCACGCCGAACGGCGGGGCCCCGGGCCCTCCCGGCACCGGCAGGCCTACTCCTACGCCCGGTTCCTGCCCGACGGCACACCCGTCCAGCCCTTCCCCGACCTGCTCGGCGACCTGGCCGCCCGGGCCGTGGAGGCCGCCTACGGCGCCCCTCCCGGCCCGGACGCCGACCCCTACGACGTCGCCCTGGTCAACTTCTACGACGCCGACGCGCGCATGGGCATGCACCAGGACCGCGACGAGCTCTCCGGCGAACCCGTGGTCTCCCTCAGCCTCGGCGACACCTGCGTGTTCCGCTTCGGCAACACCGAGACCCGCAACCGCCCCCACACCGACGTCGAACTGCGCAGCGGGGACCTGTTCGTCTTCGGCGGCCCCTCCCGCATGGCCTACCACGGCGTCCCCCGCACCCGGCCCGGCACCGCTCCGCCCGCCCTGGGACTGGACGGGCGGCTCAACATCACGGTCCGCGCCTCGGGGCTGCGCGGCTGAGGGACTCCGTCCGGGACCCGGCGCCGCCGCGCCCTCCCCGGTGGAGGACGGCCCCGGCCGGACTGCCCCGCCCCGTTCGGGGCAGTCCCTCCTGAGAGCGCTCGCCCGCCGGTCCGGTGCCGACAGGGCGGCGCGCAGTCCGACCACGCACGGGAGGGGAAGACCACGTTTGACTTCCTCTCCTACCTGAAGGCAGGAGATTCCGGAACCGCCTACCGGTGGTTCGAGGCCAAAGCCTCGTCACGGGTCGCCCCGTGGCCTTCCTGTTTCGTCGCCGGTCGCCCCGTCCGGGAGGACTCCCGTTGAGGTCTCACACCAGCTCCGCAGGCAACAACCGCCAGCCCGGCGGCTTCGAGATTGAGCGCCGCGTTCACATCTCGGTCATGGGCCACCCCGCACCGGGGGCACGTCCACTCCCGTACACGCAGCGGCAACGACGCATGGAGGTACCCGCACCCGGGGGTCGAGCACGCCTTGGAGGAGGGGAAGAACCGGTCCACCACGACCAGATCGCGTCCGTACCAGGCGCACTTGTACTCCAGCATGCTGCGCAGCTCACGCCAGGCCACATCCGAGATCGCCCGGGACAGCCTCCTGTTCTTGACCATGTTGGCCACGGCCAGGTCCTCGATCACGACCGCTTGGTTCTCGCGGACGAGTCGAGAGGAGAGCTTGTGCAGGAAGTCCCGGCGCCGGTCGGTGATGCGGGCGTGCACCCGCGCCACCTTGCGCCGCGCCTTGTCCCGGTTGGCCGAACCCGGTTGTTTACGCGACAGGGCACGCTGCGCCCGAGCCAGCCTGGCGCGGTCGCGTTGTTCGTGGCGGGGATTGGCCACCTTCTCCCCCGTCGACAGGGCCATCAGCGATGTCACACCCATGTCCACGCCGACCGCGTCGCGGATGGCCGGAGCCGATGTGATGGTGTCCTCGCACAGCAACGAGACGAACCAGCGCCCGGCCGCGTCACGGGACACCGTGACCGTGGAGGGGCGTGCTCCTTCGGGCAGGGGGCGCGACCACACGATGTCCAGGGGGTCGGCCATCTTGGCCAGGGTCAGGTGCCCGTCGCGGTAGCGGAACGCGGACCGGGTGTACTCCGCCGAGGCCCGCGACGTCTTCTTGGACTTGAACCGCGGGTACCGCGCACGCTTGTCGAAGAAGTTGCGAAAGGCGGTGTGCAGGTGACGCAGCGTCTGCTGGAGCGGAACGGAAGAGACCTCGGCGAGGAAGGACAACTCCTCGCTCCTCTTCCAGGCGGTCAGCATCACCGAGGTCTGGGAGTAACCCACCCGCTCCTGGCGCTGGTGCCAGGCGGCGGTGCGTTCGGCCAGGGCGCGGTTGTAGACCAGGCGCACGCACCCGAACGTGCGCGACAGCTCAGCCGCCTGCGCACCGGTCGGGTAGAAGCGGTATCGATAGGCCCGCTTCACGCTCTTGCTGGTCATGGCACACACCGTAGCGACCGCCCTGTGGTCGCGTGAGGCGAATCCGACAGAAAGCGACAGGAAGGAGGGGGCGTGTCCTCCCCGCCTTGAAGGACGGGGTGTCCACGCCCAACAAACAGATGAGCGACTCCGCGCCGGAACGCATCATGGACCTGGGCCGCAGGAGGGCCGCGCTGCCCGAGCGCGGCTCGCCCGGCCCGGTCCGCGCGGTCCTCTACCGCGACGGGCGCCGCGAGCGCGAGACCGACACCGTCGCCGAGGCCCGCGGCGCCGCCGAGCGCGATCCGGGCCTCATGGCCTGGATCAGCATGACCGCCCCCGCCCGCGACCAGCTCACCGAGGTCGCCCGCCTCTTCGGCCTGCCCTCCCTGGCCCTGGAGGACGCCATCGTCGCCCACCAGCGCCCCAAGGCCGAGGTCTACCGGGGCGTGCTCTTCCTCGTGCTGCGCCCGGCCCGCTACGACACCGTGCGCGAGTCGGTCGAGGTCGACGAGATCCACCTCTTCGCGGGACGGGACTTCGTGGTCACCATCGGCCACACCGAACAGGTGGACTTCGAGAGCGTCCGCGACTTCCTGGAGGCCGAGCCCCGCCTCCTGGCACACGGCACCCTGGCCGTGGTCCACGCCGTCCTGGACCTGGTCGTGGACGGCTACGCGCCCGTCGTCTCCGAACTCCAGGACGACATCGACGAGGTGGAGAACCAGGTCTTCGGCGGCGACTCCCGTGCCTCCCGGCGCACCTACCGCCTCGCCCGCGAGGTCATCCTGCTCTCCCGCGCCGTCGAACCCCTCGGAACCGTCCTGGACAGGCTCATGGGGCCGCTGGCCCACGACCCCGAACGCCCCGGTCCACCGGACCCGCGGCCGTTCGCCGACGCCCTCGTCGAACCGGAGGGGACCCGACCCCCGACGCGCCGCCAGGGCTTCGCCTCCGCGGACCCCTTCCGCATCCCCGCCGAACGGCGCGGCGAGCTGCACCACCGCCTGCGCGACGTCGCCGACCACGTCGCCGCCGTGCGCGAGCGCGTGGACGGCTTCCGCCAGTTGTTGCAGAACATCATGTCGGTCAACAGCGCCCTCATCGACCAGGCGCAGAACGAGGCGATGAAGAAGGTCTCCTCCTGGGGCGGCATCCTGGTCGTGCCCACCCTCATCTCCTCCGTCTACGGCATGAACATCTCCCCGGGCGGCGACTACCACTGGGCGTTCAGCTGGCCGCTGTCCCTGGCCCTCATGGCGCTGACGAGCCTGAGCCTCTACGTTGTCTTCCGTCGCAACGGTTGGCTCTGAGAGTCTGTTGACGGAGGTGGGGATGACGGGGGACGGATCCGCCGAGCGCGAGGTGCTGCGGCTCATGACCGGGCCGTGGGTGGCCCGGGCGGTGGCCACCGCGGTCGAACTGGGCGTGCTCGACCGCCTCGCCGGGGGTGCCGCCGACGCAGCGGCCCTGGCCGCCGAACTGGACCTGCGCCCCGACCGGCTGGGACGCCTGCTGCGCCTGCTCGCGGCCGTGGGGGTCGTGGAGCACCGCGACGGGCGCTACCGGCCCACGGAGGTCGGGGCCGCCCTGCACCGGGACCACCCCTCGGGCATGGCCGACCTGGCGCTGCTCTACGACAGCGACATGTTCACCGCCGCGTGGGCGCGCCTGGGCGAGAGCGTGCGCACCGGCGGCACCGCCTTCGAGGCCGCCCACGGCACCGACGTGTTCGCCCACCTGGAACGCCACCCCGGCGACGCGGCGCGCTACACGGCCGGGATGGCCGCGAGCGGCCGCTTCTCCACCGCCGTCCCCGACGTCCACGACTTCACCGGCGCCCGCACGGTGGTCGACCTCGGGGGAGGGGACGGAGAGCTGCTGGCCACCGTCCTGGCCCGGGCCCCGCACACCCGCGGGGTGCTCGTGGAGCGCCCGCCCGCGCTGGCCGCCGCCCGCGCCCGCCTCGGCGCGTACGTCGAGGCGGGGCGGTGCGAGCTGGTGGAGGGCGACTTCCTCCGGGCCGTGCCCCGGGACGCCGACGTCTACCTGCTCAGCCGGGTCCTGCACAACTGGTCCGACGAGGACGTCCGCGCCGTGCTGCGTAACTGCCGCGAGGCGATGGCCCCCGACGGGCTGGTGCTGATCGCCGAACGCGTCCTGCCCGACGACGGCGCCCCCTGGCTCACGGCCGTCCTGGACGCGCACATGATGGTGATGACCACCGGGGCCGAGCGCACCGAGCGCGAGTACGAGGCGCTGCTGCGTTCGGCCGGGATGACCACCCGGGGGATCCGCGACCTGCCGCTGGAGATGCGCCTGCTCGTGGCCGGACCGGTGGACGGAGACGCCTGACCCGCACCGCCCCTCACATGCGCCAGGGCAGGTGGAGCCACGGGCTCTGCGGGTCCTTGGCCAGCACCGCGTGCGCCCGCACCGAGTCGGTGTAGTACGGGCCGAACGCGCCCTCGTCGAAGGCCATCGCCCGTCCCAGCACGAACCCGGCGGACATCTCCTGCCACGACCCGTGGTAGCGCATGGACTGCGCGCCCGCACGCAGGATGTGCGCGTGCGCCGCGCGCTCGTCGGCGTACCCGGCGTTGACACCCCACCGCGCGAGGTTGACCGCACGTCCGAAGTCGTAGGCGCGCACCGTGCGCACCGGCGTGCCCGGGGGCAGCACCCCGTCCCGCACCATGCGCTCCTCGTACTCCCAGACCTGCGCGGCCGCCGTCACGAGCTCCTCGTACAGGCCGGGGGCGGCGTTCCGCTCCTGGCACCAGCGCACGATCAGGTCCGGCCAGACGCCCGCGTCGAAGGGCCACCCGGGGGCCTGCGCCATGGCCCGGGAGCGCAGGTCCAGCACGATCGACAGCGCCGTCGCGGAGTACGCGTCGTCGGTCAGGCGGCGCAGCGCCCGGTCCCAGCTCGCGTGGTCGGTGACGCCCCAGGAGTCGCGGAGCTTGTCCCGCTCGTCCTGGGCGTCGCAGCACGAGCACGAGGAGTGCACCGCGTTCCACACCCCGCCGTTGGCCGTGGGCATGTGCGCGCCGGAGGCCAGCGCGTGCGCCATCGGGCCCTGGAAGAACCCCTGCGGGTCGCTGCGGAGCCTGGTCCGCGCGGAGAACAGTCCCATGTCCCCTCGTGTCCTCTACTTCTCTCCGGTGTCGAGTAGGCGGTCGATCCGTCCCGCCTCGTGCCTGGCCGTGACGGCGTGCTCCTCCGAGGCCAGCAGCGACTCGCGCCACTTCTCGGCGGTCTCGGCGACCTGGACGTCCAGCCGCCGCACGGTCGCCTCGGCGGTGTCGCGGGCCTCGGCGCGCCTGGAGTGGTCGATCACCAGCGCGACCCCGGCGCCCGCCGCGGCGGCCACGCACAGGAACCAGACCAGGCCGCTGCCCGAGGTCAGCCCCAGCAGCGCCAGCAGAGCCGCCATGGCGAGGAGGCCCCAGGCGTAGGTCCGGGCGGGGCCGGTGTCGCGCCAGCGCTCGCGCAGCTGGGTGCGGGCGCGCTCCAGCTCCCGGGGTTCGGCGCCGTGGGAGGAGACCGTCACCCGCACGCCCTGCGCCTGGAGGGTCGTGGAGTCCTCCACCGGCGCGGCGGCCTCGCGCACCAGCTCCTCGGCGCGCTCGGCCACGGCCGAGCGCTGCAGGGCAAGGGCGAAGGTGCGGCGGTGGGGCGGCGCGTCCTGGCGGACCAGGTCGTCGCCGAGCAGGGAGGCGACGGTGCCCACGGGGTCGGTCCACCGCCGCGGCGCCGCGCCCTCGCCGCTGCTCTCGATGACCGCGCGCAGTTCGCGGGCGCGGGCCAGCAGCGGGGCCTCCTCGGGGCTGCCCTCCTCCACCAGCAGGCGCAGGGTCTCGTTGAGGAACGCCGCGCTGACCTCGTCGGGGGCGAGCGCGGCGGAGGCGTCCTGCCCGTCGAGCGCGACGACGCGGGCGACGCCCTCGCGCAGCGCGGTGATCCGCCGCGCGGCCTCGGCGCGCCCGGCCAGACCGCCGGTCCGCTTCCCCCGGGAGGCCGGGGCGCCGGGCTTCCCCGCGCCGGAGGCCGGGGAGCCGGAGGCGTCCGCCGCCAGGGCGGACAGGCCCGCGGAGGCCGGGACGCTGACCTGGGCCTCGGACCAGGCGCGCAGCGTGGACAGCAGCAGGTGCTGTCGGGCGTCGTCGCCGAAGGAGCCGTCGGCGGTGAGTAGCCACAGGGCGCGCTGGCCCCGGGTCACCTCCTCGGCGGGGGAGGGCAGGTGCGGGAGCAGGTCGGCGGTCGCGGCGGTGTCCATGGCGCGTGCGTGGCCCGCGCTGGTCAGGGCGGTGGCCAGCGCCGCGAAGTGGCCCGCGCGCTCCGCGTCGCGCCGGGCGGCCTCGTCGAAGCGGACGCGGGCGGCGTCGGTGTCGCCCTCCAGCAGCGCGTGCAGGCCGAGGGCGGCCGGGACCAGCCAGTAGCCGGGGACGTCCTCCAGGTCCAGGAGGGCCGGGGGCGCGCCGTCCAGCATCTGGAGGGTGCGGTGGCGGGCCAGCGCGGCTCCGTCGAACATCGCCAGGACGGCTCGCACGTCGCTGAGTTCGATGAAGGCGTCCAGGGAGGCCGAGACGCGGTCCAGCCTCTGTTCGAGGGTGCCCCGGACGCGGGACAGCTCCGAGCGCATGCTGCGGCGTTCGACGGCCATCTGGTAGTGGGCCGAGCCCAGACTCTCCTCCAGTTCCCGGATCTTCCGGTTCTGGGAGTAGTCGATCCAGTCGCTCATGGGGTCCTTTCTCGCGCGGGGCGGGCGGGGCCGACGGGGGAAGGGGGCGCGCGTGCAGTGCGACGATACGGGAGGCCGTCCGGTCCGCGTGACGCCGCCGTGCCGTCGGCCGGATCGGGGCGGGCGGAGGCGGTGGGAGGAGGCCGCGCACCGGTGTTTCGCGTGCTCAGGGTGTTTGTTCGACTACTTAAGGATGATTGGTGTCGGAGGTCACCTTCGATACGATTGGGAGCGCTCCCGCGAAAGGAACACCATGGAAGACCCCACTCTGCCCGCCAGCCTCCTCTTCGGCACCGCCACCGCCGCCTACCAGATCGAGGGCGGCGTCCACGAGGGCGGACGGGGCCCCTCCATCTGGGACACCTACTGCCGCACGCCGGGGCGCGTCGCCCGCGGCGAGAGCGGCGACGTCGCCTGCGACCACTACCACCGCTACGGCGAGGACGTCGCCCTGCTCGCCGACCTGGGCGTCGACCTGTACCGCTTCTCCGTGGCCTGGCCGCGCGTCCAGCCCACGGGCAAGGGCCGCCCCAACCCGGAGGGGCTGGCCTTCTACGACCGCCTGGTGGACACCATCCTCGGCGCCGGGATCGAACCCGCCCTGACCCTCTACCACTGGGACCTGCCCCAGGCGCTGGAGGACGAGGGCGGCTGGCGGGTCCGCGACACCGCCTACCGCTTCGCCGAGTACTCCCGCATCGTCGCCGACCGCCTCGGCGACCGCGTCAACCGGTGGATCACCCTCAACGAGCCCTTCTGCTCGGCCTTCGTCGGCCACGCCGTCGGCCGCCACGCGCCCGGAACCCGGGAGGGCACGCCCGCCCTGGCCGCCGCCCACCACCTGCTGCTCGCCCACGGCATGGCCACCGGCGAACTGCGCGCGGCCGCCGCCGGGGAGGTCGGCATCACCCTCAACCCGGACCACTTCCTGCCCGCCACCGACTCCGAGGCCGACCGCGCCGCCGTGGAGCGGGCCCGCACCCTGCACAACCGCGTGTGGTTCGACCCCATCTTCGCCGGGGCCTACCCCGACAACGAGGACGAGGTCTGGGAGGGTATGGCCGACGGCTCCTACCGCGCCGACGGTGACCTGCGCATCATCGGCCAGCCGCTGGACTTCCTGGGCGTCAACTTCTACCGGCCCATCATGCTGCGCGACGCCCCCCACAGCGAGGCCGACCCGGCCGCGCGCACCGCCGTGGACATCCGCACCGAGCAGGTGCGCATCGAGGGCGTGCGGCACACCACCATGGACTGGCCGGTGGTCCCGGCCACCTTCGCCGACCTGCTCATCGACCTGGACCGGCGCTACCCGAACCTGCCGCCCATCTTCATCACCGAGAACGGCTCGGCCGAGGACGACCAGCCCGACGAGACCGGCCGGGTCCGCGACACGGGCCGCGTCGAGTACCTGCGCGACCACCTGGGCGCCCTGGCCACGGCCATCGACGCGGGGGTGGACGTGCGCGGCTACTTCGTGTGGTCGCTGCTGGACAACTTCGAGTGGGCCTACGGCTACGACCGCCGCTTCGGGCTGGTCCGCGTCGACTACGACCGCCTGGAGCGCCACCCCAAGGACAGCTACCACTGGTACCGCGACTTCCTGACCTCGCACCGCGCCCGCAGGGTCCAGGAGCTCGCCACCCAGTGGGAGGGTTAACCGCCCTCCGGCTCCTCCGCGCGGGGAGGGGGCCCGCCGCGCCGGGCGGGCCCGCCCCCGCCGCCCGACCCGCCCGCACGGGGCGGCACCGCGTGTGACCACGTGTCCGACCTCCCCAACGCCGTGTTGGAGAAAGCCTCCCCGGTGCGGCAAGCTGGGGGAGGTTCGGTCGACGAGGGCTGTGGGGACAGATGGCGGAGCACGGGTCGGGCACGGCGGCGCGGAGGGAGGCGGGGCAGAGCACGAGCGGCAGCCCGCGCGCCGCGCAGCGCATGCTCCAGTTGCAGAACAGCCTGGTCGAGCTGCTGCGCGCCAAACCCTTCAGCCAGATCACCTACAAGGAGATCACCGAGGGCGTGGACATCGACCGCTCCACGGTCTACCGGTACTACAACCACAAGAACCAGGTGCTCCAGGCCGCCGTGGACGTGCGGCTGACCGCGTTCGCCTCCCGGCTCGACCTCACCTTCGGCCGCATGGAGACCATCGACGGCTACATGGGCCGCGTCGTGGACGCCTGGACGGGACTGTGGCTGGAGTCGGGCGGGCTGCTCGCCGCCGCCTCTGGCCTGGGCTCCGAACCCGGGCCGCAGCGCGACTGGTGGCGCGAGCGCACCGAACCGTGGGTGGAGGCCGTGCGCGAGGCGCTGGAGATCGCCCGCTTCGTGGAGGAGCTGCCCGAGGACGGCCGCCCCGCACGCCCGCTCGCCGAGATGGTGGTGGGCCTGTGCCTGTCCACGTTCAACAACGAGCTGACCGCGGCGCACACCGAGGAGCACCGCGCGATGGTCCGGGACCTGCTCCTGGACGCGGTGCTGCGCACCATGGGCCGCACCGAGGCCGCCCGCTAGCGCCGGGCCCGGGCCGGGCGGGGCCGGTCCCGGCCTCAGGCGTGCTGGCGGGCGATGGCGCCGAACGCCCCCACGACCGCGCCGAGCGCGAACATCGACGCCTCGTCCTCGTCCATGTGGACCAGGCCCGCGGGCACGAGCACGCGGTAGGGCTTGGCCTCGCCCGGCAGGATCTCCAGGCCGTCGATGATCCCCTGTCCCTCCAGCATCAGAAGGGCTTCCTCGACCCTTCCGGTACGGTCACCGCGGGACCAGATCGACATAGGTCACACCTCACTACGGCCGGGGCCGGGCAGTCCACTGTTCCCAGGACCGGGAAACCCCGGCCCTGTCGCGCTTCGGTAGTCGGCTCCGGTCTGCGCGGGGAAGTCCAGACCAGTGATACCACCGGGCGGCCCGGGGTATTCCGGCGCCCGCGCACATGCCTGCTGGCCGGAACCGGCCACCGCCGCGCGGCGGCGGATCCCCCGGGCCGCGGGCGGCGCCGCGGCGGCCGGGCCGACCGGGCGCGCGACCGGGCCGGCCCCGGGGCCCCGGCGGCTCAGCGGGCGAGCACGGTCATCTCCTCCCCGCGCACGTCCACGGCGACGAGTCCGACCTCGCGTCCTCCAGCGAGACCTTCACCTGCTGTCACGCACCAACTCGTCAGCGGGCCCGGGGCCGGTGCCTCAGCCCCGGGCGAGGGCGCGCAGTTCCTCCAGGCTCTCGGCACGGGACTCGGGGGCGTCGGCGTCCACCCGTCCTCCCTGGGGGTCGTCGACCCTCCCGGCACAGGACCGGAGCGCCTCCAGCGCTGTCAGCCCCTCACCGCGCAGGCGCACGTGCTCCATCGTCCACCAGCCGCGGGCGGCGTTGCCCGCCGCGTCGGGGGGCAGGAGGGGTTGGAAGTCACCGGCCTCCTCGGTCTCGGAGGCCCACAGGTACCCGATGAGGACGCCGTCCCGGTGCACGGGCAGGTACAGCACGGGGCCCGCGGTGGTCGGGGCGTAGGAGCGGCCGACCAGAACCGGGGCCAGCGCCTCGTCGCTCCACCGGTCGAACACCTCCTGCCCCGTACCCGGCGCACGGGGAGGGCCCCCGGCGCCGTCGGCCCCGCGGGACGGTTCGGAGTCCGTCCCGCCCCGGTCCGTGCGGTACCCGTCCTCGGGTGGGCTCCCACCGTCCATGGCCGTCCTCACTTCCTTTCGTCTCCATCAGTCACCGCGGTGTCGGGGGCCCTGCCCGGGTCAGGGGGAGGGATTGCGGGCAGGCGGTCGGCGTGCTCGGGCACGCTCCCCGGTGGGACCGCCCCGGCCCGGTCGTCCTGAGGGGCCCCGGTCCAGCGTGCCAGCGCGCCGAGGGCGTCCAACCCCTGGGCCCGGGCCAGGATCAGGCGGCGCACCCAGGCGCCCTTGGCGTTCAGCCCCGCCGGACCGGGCACGGGCAGGAACCCCGCGGCGGCCCCGTCCCGCGAAGCCCAGAGGCGGCCCAGCACGCTCCCGTCCCCCCGCAGCACCGGGACGTGCAGTACCGGCCCGTCGGTGTCGGCGGCGAACCTGGGCTCGGCACCCGCGAAGTCCGGGCGGAACCCGTCCCGCGCGGCCCGCTCCTCGTCGGTCATCCCTCCTCCTCCGTCACGGTCGCGGTGTGAACGGCAGCACGGTGACCCGCAGGGTCCACTGCCCGGTGTCGGGGTCCTGGAGCGCGTCGTCGACCCTGAAGCGCGTTCCGCGCGGCAGGAGGAGTTCCCGCTCGGACCGGTGCACGCTGTCGCCCCCGATCCACAGGGCCGGGTGCCCCGCGGGCACGGCCAGGTGGAACTGGTAGGCGGCGGCCTGGTTCACCGTCTCGACGCCCAGCGACCCCGAGAGGAAGCCCCGTTCGACGAACTCCGTGCCGATCAGGTCCGTGGGATCGTGGAAGGGCCGCCCCGGCGGGGCCATGAAGCCCACGCCGAACACCGAGCGCCGTACCTCGACCGTTTCCGGAACCGGCTCCATCGCCCGGTCCAGCATGTCCATCCCGTCGCGCAGGAGGCCCCAGGTCTCCTCCGCGTTCTCCTTGGACGGGATGTGCCCGCCGAACCACTTCTCGACCCACGCGCCGAAGAACCGGTGCTCGCTGAGCCGAAGGACCTCGGACTCGGGGCTGGCGTGCCGGGAGAAGTCGTTGTAGAACTGCGCGTTCTTCGTGTAGGCCCGGGCGGAGTTCTGCTGCTCCGCGGTCAGGGACGGGAACCGGCCGCCGAGGACGAGCTTCCCGTACCCCGCGCCGTCGCCGTCGGTGGCGAACCGGCGCACGCCGTCGGGGCCGACGTGTCCGGGGCGGTCGTCGGGCAGGTCCGGCCGGGCGGGACCCCCCTCGGAGGCCGCGGCATCGGTTCCGGCGGCGTCCAGCCCCAGGAGCGCGGTCAGGAAGGTTTCGGTGCTGTCGCCGGGTTCTGCCGCTGCGGGGCCGGTCACAGTGGTGTGCGTGCTGGTCTGCACGCTGAACACCTGGAGGTCCGAGGTGTCCCCCGCCTGCTGTTCCGGGGCCGGAACCGTCTCCGGCCGCTGCGGGACCACCACCTCGGCCTCGATGTGGAACCCCGGCAGTCCGAACGATCCGCCCCAGCCCGCGCGGGTGATCCGGTAGGTGGTGCCCCGGGCGAGGATGAGTTCGCGCTCCTCCGGGTAGTCGCTCCTCTCACCGACCCACAGGCCGCGGCTGCCCGCGGGCACGGTCAGGTGGACGACATGCCGGGATTCGGCCTTGTGGTGCCCGGCCAGCCGGTTGCCCAGCGACACGGACATGAAACCGGGCTCGGTCTGGACGGTGCCCACCAGGGAGTAGGGGTCCATGTCCCGGAACCCGTCGAGGAACGCGACGTCGGACAGGCCGCGGACCGTTTCGACCGTCTCGGGCAGGGGGCGGTCGACGGCCTGGTCGAGGCGGTCCCGGAACGCGGTCACCTCGGCCGCGGTGGGGAACACGCCCCCGTTGGACCGCGCCACGGTACCGGCCCCGCCCGCGTTCGCGTACCAGCCCGCCAGTTCCGCCTCCGGGTCCGGCGCGTCGAGGATGTACCCGACGAAGCCCGCGGTGTGTCCGGGGACCAGGTCCCCCGCCAGGAGTTCGCGAAGGCGTTCGACGGTGGGCCAGGACAGGCCGTTCAGTTCGTACAGGCTCCAGCCGCGGGCCGCCATCGGGTCCGTGCCGACCTGGACGCGGGTCGACTCCCGCACCCTGTCCAGGGAGTCCTGGACCCGTTCGGCCGGGAGGTTGTCGCGGACGACCGCGTTGAGCCACCCGTCGGCCGTGTACCCGCGCACGTCCTCGCGCTGCCGTTCGTGGAGGGTGTCGAAGGCGTGCGGGTTGTTCGCCGGATCGTGGAGCCAGCGGCCGTAGGCGTCGGTCTCCTCCACGGAGCGGAACCGCCGCACGCCCCGGTCGTCGACGTACCCCCTGCCGTCGTCGGCGGGAACGGTGTCGACCGGGAGCCCGGTCCCGGTGACGGAGGTGTCCGCGGAGGCGTCGGTGTGGGCCGTGTGTTCCTCCTCCCCGCCGGAAGCGGCCGTGTCCTTCCCGGTCCCGCCGGTCGTGGGAGGGGCGTCCTCCACGGTCGGCGGCCGGGCCCCGGACGCGGTGCCGGCCCGCTTCGGAAGGATGGCCTCGGCGGACAGCAGCAGGCCGTGGGCGGTCCTCTCCGCGCCGGTGACCCGATAGGACATCCCCCGGGGCAGGACGATCTCGTGGTTCGACGGCCGCGGACCCTCCGCCCCCAGCCAGAGCCCGTGCGCGCCCGCGGGCAGGGTCAGCCGGACGGTCGCCGCGGGGTGTCCCGGGCCCACCGGTTCCGGGTTCACGGAGACCGTGGTGTACCCCGGACTGCTCTGGACCGTGCCCACGAGACCGGAGGGATCCCCCTCGTCGTACCCCTCCGGGAACCGGAGGCCGCGGGTGTGGGGCAGGACCCACGTCGCCTCGACCGCCTCGGGGAGCGGGCGCCCCAACGCCTCGTCGTAGGTTTCGAGCAGTTCCCGCACGCCCTCGGCTGAGGGGTAGGTCCCCCCGTTGGCCGCGGCCAGCGCCCCGGCCGTACCGCTCCTGCGGTACAGCTCGGCCAGCCGCTCCTCGGGGCGCCCCAGCGTGAGGACCGACCACAGGAAGTGCGTCCGGGGGGTCCCCTCCTCAGCGGCGTCCACGATCTCCCGCAGCCGCTCCGGGGTGGGCCAGGTGAGTCCGTTGGCCTCGTAGAGCTCCCAGCCGCTGCGGCCGTGGGGGTCCACGACCGAGGGCCGCTCGATACGGCTCATCGAACGCAACCGGTCGAGTTGCGTCCGCATGTCGCCCGGGGGCACCAGCGCCAGGTCCGCGAGCCACGGGGTGTCCGAGAACGCGGCGACGACGCGGCGCGCCTCCGCGGGGAGGGTGTCCGGCACCGGCATACCGCGCTCCGCGCGCGCGGCCCGGTGCGCGTACCAGTCGGCCTCAGCGGGCGTTCGGAACCGCCGGACACCGGACGCGTCCACCCGTCCGTCCGAGAGCGGGTCCGCGAAGGCCCCCGGACCCAGGACCACCTCCGCGGAGAGCACGGTCACGACCCCGCCCGTGTTCGGGTCGAACGCGTCCCGGACACCGGTGATCCGGTAGGTGGAACCGCGGGCGAGGGTGAGCTCGCGCTGCCCGGGATCGTGGCTGCGGGAGCCGATCCAGAGGCCGTGCGCTCCCTCGGGGACGTTGAGCCGCAGGAGGTAGCGGAAGGGGTCGGAGTCGGTCTTGAAGGGCTGGTCGCCCAGGGTGGTGGACATGTACCCGGGCTCGGTGTGGACCGTGCCTTCGAGGTCGTTGGCGGCGTACCCGCCCACCGCGTGCAGCAGGTGGTCGATGGAGTGCATGCCACGGGAGACGACCAGGCCTTCGGGCAGGGGGCGGTCGACGGCGTCGTCGAGGAGGCGGAAGAGTTCCAGGACGCGGTCCACGTCGGGATAGGTCCCGCCGTTGTGGCGGGCGATGACCCCGGCGTACCCGGCGTTGTGGAACCAGTGGCGCAGCTCCGCGGCGGGGTCGCGTGCGGTGAGGACGTAGTCGACGAGTCCGGCGGTGCGCGGGGGGAGGTCCTCCGGGTTCGCCCGGATCTCGCGCAGCCGGTCGAGGGTGGGCCAGGTGAGTCCGTTGGCCTCGTACAGGTCCCAGCCGTGGGCGGTCGCCACGGTGGCCTCACGACCGGCCTCGTGCCGGGCCCCGGTCCGCACCAGTCCCAGCTGGCTCGCCACACCGGCCGGGGACAGGGGCCGTATCCGGGCCAGCCGGGTGATCCAGGCGGACCTGGTGTAGGCGTCGACCACCCTCCGCCGGTCGTCGGGCAGGGTGTCGAAGGCGTGGGGGTTGTTGGCCGGGTCGTGGAGCCATCGGTCGTAGGCGTTCAGTTCGTCCAGGGAGCGGAAGCGCCGGTATCCGTCGTCGCCGACGTGTCCGCGGCCGTCGCCCGCCGGAAGGCGCGTCCCCTCGTCGACGACCGTGGAGGCGTCCGAGTCGTCGTCCCGGTCCTCCGCGGACGGCTCCCGCGCCGACATGTCCGCGGGGACCGGCTCGGCGTCGATCTCCATCCCGTCGGCGGTGATCCGGAGGTCGGTGACGCGGTAGGCGAAGTCCCGGGGCAGGACCAGCGCGTACCGGTCGCCCGCCGAACCCCGGTCACCGACCCACAGGCCCCGGGCGTCTTCGGGGAGGACCATGCGGACGACCGCCACGGTGTCGCGCGGTGCGGTGGTGAAGGGCGAGTCGCCCAGGGAGACGGTGGTGTATCCCCGCTCGCGCTGGACCCTGCCCACCACGGCGGTCAGGTCGTCCCAGTCGTATCCGTCGAGTTCGGCGAGGTCCCGGTCGACGTCCAACGCGAAGGACACCGCGATCGGGCCGGACAGGGGCCGGTCCACGGCCGCGTCCATGTCCCGGATGAGCTCCAGGGCCCTGTCCCCGGTGGGGTAGACACCGCCGTTGGCCCGGGCGATCTCCCCCGCGTCGTCCGCGTTCCGGTACCAGTGCTCCAGCCGCTTCTTCGGGTCGGAGGACCCGAAGACGTCCGCCGCGATCGCCGCGAACGCCGGGGAGCGGACTCCCCCGGCGTACAGTTCCCGCACCCGGTCGAGCGAGGGCCACGACAGGCCGTTCGCCTCGTAGAGCACCCACCCGTTGGGGCGGTCGGGGTCGGCGGCCTTCTCCAGGCTGGTCCTGCTCCACCGGTCGAGCCGGTCCTGGACCAACGCCGGGTCGGAGGCCGCGAGCCGGGAGAGGTCGCTGAGCCAGGGGTTCGCGGTGTGCGCGCCGATGAGGGCGCGCAGCTCCGGCGGGAGGGCGCCGTAGGTGTGCGGGGCGCCGTCCAGGTCGTCCATCCGCTCCGCGTAGGCGTCCAGTTCCTCCCGGGTGCGGAACCCGCGGGCCTCCCCGCCGCTCGTCTCGGGGGCCGCGACCGCGGTGTCGCCGTCGTCCGTGCGGTCGAGCGGGGCCGAGGCCGTCGGCGCGTCGTCGTCGGAGTCGTAGCGGTCCAGGAGGGGGCGGTCGTCGTAGGCGTCGTCGTCGGAGTCGTAGCGGTCCAGGAGCGGCCGGTCGTCGTACGCGTCGTCGGCGCTCTCGTGCCCGGAGTCCTCCAGTCCGAGGAGCGCGGCCAGCCCGGCCTCCTCGTCCGCGCCGAGGCCGGGTTCATCGGCATCGGTGACGGTGGCGTCCGTGTCGGTCGCCGCGGTGAACACGTGCAGGTCGGCGGACTCCTCGACCCGCGGCGGAGCCGGGTCGGTACCCGGCCGCGGCGGCACGATCACCTCGGCCTCGATGTACAGGCCCTCCAGTCCGCGGGAGCCTCCCCAACCCGCTCGGGTGATCCGGTAGGTCGTACCCGGGGGGAGGATCAGCTCGCGCTCTCCGGGGTACCTGCTCTCCGAACCGATCCAGAGGCCTCGGGAACCGCGGGGGAGGACCAGGTGCACCGCGTGCGCGTACCTGGCCGTGACCCCGGCGAGCTCGTTCCCCAGCGACGTGGACATGAACCCGCGCTCGGTGTGGACCGTGCCCACGAGGGAGTAGGGGTCCTTGCCGTCGAAGCCTTCGAGGTGGTCCAGTTCCTCCAGACCGCGGATCACCTCGATCCCCTCGGGCAGGGGCCTGTCGATGGCCTCCGTCAGGGTCCGCAGGTGTTCGAGCGCGCGTTCGGGGGTCGGGAACGCGTCGCCGCTCGACCTGGCGATCTCCCCGGCCTCACCGGCGTGCACGTACCAGTGGTCGAGTTCCTCCTGCGGGTCCTGCGCGTCCAGGATGTACCGGACGAAGCCCTCGGCCCTCTCCGGAACGCGCCCCTGCGCCAGGAGTTCGCGCAGCCGGTCCAGGGTCGGCCACGCGAGGCCGTTCATCTCGTACAGTTCCCAGCCGCGCGAGCCCATGGGGTTGGTCTCGAACGCCGTGACGGTGTCCTGGCGCATCAGGTCCAGCACGATCGCCACCTGACCCGCGTTCATGGACTCCCGGGCCACGGTGTTGAGCCAGCCCTCGATGGTGTAGCCGATGACCCGGTCCCGGTGCTCGGGGGCCAGGGCCCTGAAGGCGTGCGGGTTGTTGGCCGGGTCGTGGAGCCACAGGTCGTAGGCGTCGAGCTCCTCCTCGGTGCGGAACCTGCGGATCCCGTTCCCGTCGACGTACCCCCGTCCGTCGCCGGGCCCGTGCCCGGTACGGAGCGCGTCCGTCCCGTCGGCGGCGTCGTTCGTCCCGTCGGCCGCGGCCTCGGCGGCGGGCGGCGCACTCACCGCCGCGGGAACGGGGGTGCCGTCCGCCACCGCGGGTGCGGGGGTGCCGCCCGTCGGCGCGTGCACCCGCGCGGTGATCACGGGGCGGTCGCCGGACGTGTCCACGGAGTCGATCCGGAACGCGGTCCCCGGCGGGAGGACGACCTCCTGGTTCTGGGGGCGGGGACCCGCGTCGCCCAGCCAGAGTCCGTGCGCCCCAGGCGGCAGGACGAGGCGGACGACCGCGGCCGTCCCTCCGCCCGGACCGGTCGGCCGCGGGTTGAGCGCGACCGCGGTGTACCCCCGGGTGGTCTGCTCGGTCCCGGCCAGCGCGGAGGGGTCGCGCGGGTCGAATCCGCGCAGCTGCTCCCGCGCCGCCGCGTGGTCCAGGTGCCAGGTGCTCTCGACCGCCTCGGGCAGCGGACGGCGGACGGCGTCCTCATAGGAGGCCAGCATGTCCAGCAGCCTCTCGGGCGAGGGGTAGACGCCCCCGTTCGCGCGGGCCAGGACCCCGGCGGCTCCGGCCGTGTTGTACAGCCCGCCGAGCCTGCGTGCCGCCTCCTGGGGGCCGTGCCTGAGGATGTCGGTGATGAACCGCGCCCGCGCGGGGTTGCGCCCCTGCTCCACGGGCAGGAGCTGGAGCAGCCGGTCGGGGGAGGGCCAGGTGAGGCCGTTCGCCTCGTACAGCTCCCACCCGAGGACCCGCTGCCGGTCCGCCGGGGTGGATGCCTGGGTGACACGGCTCGCCGCGCGCAGGGACTCCAACAGTTCCCGCGCGCCGTCCGGGCCGGTCCGGGCGAGGTCGAATCCTCCCGCGAGCGCGCTGAGGGCGCGGGCGAGGTCGTGCCGCGCCCGGGGGAGCGCGTTGACGGCGTACGGGTTGTGCGCCGGGTCGTGGAGGCGGTGGCCGTACCAGTGGGCCTCCTCCGGGCTCCAGAACCTGCGGACGCCGTCCTCGCCGGTGCGCCCCTCCGAGAAGAGGTCGGGCACCGCCCGCGGCAGGGTGACCACGGTCGCGGTGAGCACTGTCTGCGGGCCGCCGGATTCGGGGTCGATCCTGTCCTGGACGCCGGTGATGCGGTACGTGGTGCCGCGGCCGAGGGTGAGCTCCATCTGCTCCGGGTCGTGGCTGCGCGTACCGATCCAGAGGCCGCGGCTCCCCTGGGGCACGTCCAGGCGCAGCAGGAAGGGGAATCCGTCCGAGTCCGTCTTGAACGGGGAGTCGCCCAGGGTGGTGGACATGTAGCCGGGTTCGGTGTGGACGGTGCCCACCAGCAGTCGGGGGTCCGTGCCCCCGGTCGTGCGCAGGAGGTGGTCGATCGACTGCATGCCGCGGGACACGGCCATGCCCTCGGGCAGCGGGCGGTCCACCGCGCTGTCCAGGAGGCGGAACAGCCGCCGGGTCGCGGCGGCGTCGGGGTAGACGCCTCCGTTGAGCCGGGCGATGACCCCCGCGTAACCGGCGTTGTGGAACCAGTGGTCGAGTTCGGCACGGGGGTCGGGGGCGTCGAGGACGTACCGGATGAGCCCCCGGGTCCGCGGGGGCAACGGCCGCGGGGAGGCCGCGATCTGGCGCAGCCGTTCCACGGACGGCCAGACCAGGCCGTTGGCCTCGTACAGGTCCCAGCCGTGGGCCGTCTGCGCCGTGTCGGGGTCGGCCGCCTCGGCCCGGGACTGGGAGCGCCACTCCATCAGCTGTCGCGCGACGGTCTGGGGCAGGAAGGGCCGGATGCGGGCGACACGGGTGATCCAGGCCGACCTGGTGTAGGCGTCGACCATCCCTTGCTGGTCGGGGGTGAGGGTGTCGAAGGCGTGGGGGTTGTTCGCCGGGTCCTGGAGCCACCGGTCCTGCCCGTCGATCTCCCCGGACGAGTCGAAACGGCGGATGCCGTCCTCGTCGGGGGTGCCCCTGCCGTCGGAGTCCTCGTCGTCCGAGGCGTCCGACTCCGCGTCCGAGGAGTCCTCGGCGTCCGATTCCGGTTCCGTGCCGTCGTCGGTCTCGTCGCCCCCGCGGTCCGCGTGGTCGTGGACCGCGGCGGGCCCCGCCGGTGCCGCGGCCACCGGTCGCGGCTCCGCGGGCAGGGCCACGGCGGTGATCTCCACGACCCCGTCCGACTCCGTGACGCCGGTGACGCGGTAGCCGGTGCCGCGGGGGAGGAGGAGCGTGTACGGGTCGGAGGCGTCCGCCCGGTCGCCGATCCACAGGCCGTGCCCGCCCTCGGGCACGGTCAGGCGGACCAGGGCCGTGCCGTCGCCGTCACCGCCGGTCGCCGGTGAGCGGTCCAGGGATGTGCGCAGGTACCCCGCCTCCCGCTGCTCGGTGCCGACCAGTGAGGAGGGGTCGCCCTCGACGTACCCGACGAGTCCCTGGAGGCCTTCGTCCCCGCTCAGCGCGAAGGTCACCTCCACGGGGCCGGGAAGCGGGCGGTCGGTCGCGGCGTCCAGGGTGCGCAGGGTGTCCAGGACCTCGTCGGCCGTCGGGTAGGCGCCGCCGGCGGCCTTGGCCAGGGCTCCGGCGTCGTCCGCGTTGTCGTACCAGTGGCGCAGCCGTCGGCCGGGGTCGGGCGCCCTGAAGATGTCGTTGACGAGCCGGTCGAAGGTGCGGGTGGACCCGCCGTCGGAGTGGATCTCCCGGATCTCGGTGAGCGTCGGCCACCGGTTCCCGTTCTTCTCGTAGAGCGGCCAGCCGTTGAGGTCGTCACCGCTCGCGTTGTCGCCCGCGTCGTACGTCAGGTCCTCCAGCCTGTTCTGGACGGAGTCGGCGTCCAGCGAGGGGATCCATGTGAGGGACGACAGCCAGCCGCTTGCCGCCTGCGCGACGACGGCCTCGCGCTGCTCCCGGGGCAGCGCGTCGAAGGTGTGCGGGTTGGTGCCCGGATCGTCGAGCTCCGCGGCGCGGGCGGCCGGATCCTCCAGCCCCAGGAGGTCGGCCATCCCGTCCTCGCGCTCGCGCGTCCACCCGGGTTCGGGGAGGCGTCCGCCCTCCTCGGCCGGGTCCTCGTCGGCCGTCTCCATCAGGAACACGGTGGTCTCGTCGCTCGTGTTCGGCTCGGGCGCGGACCGGGTCGGAACCGGCCGCGGGGACGGCGCGGCCCCGGGGTCGGAGGACTCCTCCCCGGTCACCGGTCCGCTCCGGCCGGGCGGGGTCTGCGTGTTCAGGGCGCTGTGGAAGGTGTCCAGGAGCGAGTCCGCCGCGGGGTCCGCCCCCGGCTCCCGCTCCGCCGGGTCGCTGGGGGGTGTGCCGGTCGCGGGGCCGGGCGCCTCCGACCGGGCTGACTCCGTGTCGTCGGGGCCGGTCAGTCCCAGGCCGCGGGCCAGGGAGTCGAGGTCGGCGCCGCTCGTTCCGGTGCCCTCCCCGTCGGGGTCCCGCACCTCTCCGGCGATGTCGGTCACGGCGATGGCGACGGGGTTGTTGGAGCCGAACGGGCCGGAGAACCCCGGCATGTTCATGCGCATGTCCAGCCTCGCGCGCGCGACGGAGCCCGCAGGGGTCAGGTCGGCGATGGACCGCGCCCGGTCCAGGGCGGCCGCCCGCGCGGCGGCGTCGCCGCGGGAGGAGGCCGCGTCGCCGAGCGCGATACCGACGGCGATGTTCGCGGCCACGTTGACGGTACGGGACAGGCTCTC
>NZ_KB906880.1:21135-63258 GCF_000381685.1 Nocardiopsis sp. CNS-639 | reverse complement strand
CGATGCCAGCGTCGTTCAAGGTGCGGGCCAGGGCGAAACCGGTGGGCCCGGCCTCGTAGACGGCCCGGACCAGGCCGGGCAGGGTATGAAGCCAGTTCAAGATCTGGGCGTGGTCGCTGGTGAGTTTGGTGGTGGTGATTTCGCCGGTGGGGTCGTGGATCGCGCACGCGGTGGTGGAGCGGGCGTGCACGTCCAGTCCCACGGTCGTAGGCTCGAAAGACACCGGGACCTCCCACACATGTAGGCACTACCGTCCAGGTTCTGCCTGGTCGGCAACCCACGGCAACGTGTGAGCGGGGTCCCGGCCCTTCAGCGAACCCTCCCTACATACCGTCTACTGCGAGAACGCGGCCACCATGCCCTACCTGGCGGTGGGCCTGGGGCGCGACGGCGGCATGGCCGAGTACGTGACCGTGCCCGCCCACCACCTGGTCCCGCTGGGCGACGCCGACCCGGTGGAGGCCGCGCCGCTGTCGGACGCGGGCCTGACCCCGTACCACGCGATCAAGGAGGCGCTGCCGCACCTGGAGGGCGGCGGTCGGCACGCCCTGGTGATCGGCCTGGGCGGACTGGGACAGATCGGCGTGCAGATCCTCAGGGCGCTGACCGGCGCGACGGTGATCGCCACCGACGTCAAGGCCGAGCCGCGGGCCTGGGCCGAGCGCAACGGCGCGGTCACCGTGGGGGCGGGCGCGCACCAGGTCGAGGAGATCCGCGAGATCACCGGCGGGCGGGGCGTGGACGCGGCCTTCGACTTCGTGGGCGTGACCCCCACGATCGCGACCGCGGCGGCGTCGATGGCCCGGGGCGGACGGCTGACCGTGGTGGGGATCGCGGGCGGCACGCACGAGTTCTCGTTCTTCACCAACCCGTACGAGTCCTACATCACCAACACCTACTGGGGGACGGTGGGAGAGCTGTGGGAGGTGGTGGACATGTACAAGGCGGGGCAGATCCGTCCGGAGGTCGAGAGGTTCGACCTGGGGGACGCCCTGGAGGCCTACCGGAGGCTGGAGGCCGGAGAGGTCTTCGGCCGCGCCGTGGTGGTGCCGCACCAGAGCTGACCGCCCCGGGCGCCTCCGCCCGACCGGCGGGCCGGCGCGACGCGCACCGGGGGCGACCGCTCAGGGGGTCCGCACGACCGGCGGGCCTCCGAGCGGCGCGCCGGAGCCGACCGCGCGGGAAGGCGCGGTGGAAGCGGCGGGCCGCCGGGGCGCCGTGCCCGTGTGCGGCCCGTCCCGGGGCCCTCCCCTTCCGTGGGGCCCCGGGACGGGAATTCGTGCCCGGGGTCCTCAGCCCCTGCCGGGCGGCATCGGCACGAACGCGCTGGTGCGCCGGGCGTACTCCGCCCAGCCGGGCCGACCGGACATGTGCTCGTCCAGCAGCCGCTGCCCCGACCCCCGGGTCAGCAGGTAGGTCATCACCACGGGCGCGGGCAGGGTGAGCAGCGCCCACCACGACCCCGACAGCGCGACCAGGAACAGCCCCCACCACACGCAGGCGTCGCCGAAGTAGTTGGGGTGGCGGGTCCACGCCCACAGGCCGCGGTCCATGATCCGCCCGCTGTTGGCGGGGTCGCGCTTGAACCGGGCCAACTGGGCGTCGCCCACCGTCTCGAACACGAACCCCAGCAACCACACGGCCGCACCGGCGACGGCAAGCCACACCTGCGGGGAGCCGAGGAGGGGCGCGTCGGTGTGCACCGCCACCTGGACCGGCATCGCGACGATCCACACCAGGAACCCCTGGAGCAGGTAGACCACGCGCAGGGCGTAGGCGTTGCGGTCCCCGGGCGCCCCGGACAGCAGGCGCTCGTAGCGGGGGTCCTCGCCCTTGCCCCGGGAGCGCAGCCCGATGTGCGCGGCCAGGCGCAGCCCCCACACGGCGGTGAGCCCGGCCAGCAGCCAGGAGCGGGCGGGGTCGCCCGAGGCGGTCAGGGCGCCGACCACCGCCACGGCGGTGAAGCCGAGCCCCCAGGCCGCGTCCACCACGCTGTGCCTGCCCAGGCGCAGTGCGAGGGCGAAGGTCGCGAGCATGAGCGCCAGCACGGCCAGGGCGGACAGTCCCAGGGTGAGGGTGAGCGCGGAGACGTCCATCAGCGGCTCCCGGCGCGGTCCGGGCGCACGGCCAGGATCTGGTCCACTCCCATGCGCCCCTCCTCGAAGGCGAGCGCGCCCCCGGTCAGGTAGAGCCGCCACACGCGGGCGGTCTCGGGTCCGGCCAGGGCCACCAGCTCGTCGAAGCGGCGCTCCAGCACCTCCAGCCAGGCGCGGGCGGTGCGCACGTAGTGCTCGCGCATGGCCCGCACGCCGCGCACCTCCAGTCCGGCCCCCTCCAGCAGCCCGACCGTCTCACCCAGGGGGCGCATGTGCATGTCGGGGGCGATGTAGCGCTCGATGAACGGGCCGCCGCCGGGTTGGGCGCCTCGCCGCGACATCTGCTGGACCAGCAGGCGCCCGCCGGAGCGCAGCCGGTCGTGCAGGCGGCGGGCGAAGGGCGCGTACTCGTCGCGGCCCACGTGTTCGCCCATCTCGATGGCGGCCACGGCGTCGAAGCCGTCGTCGGTGACGTCGCGGTAGTGCTGGAGGCGCACCTCGACCAGGTCGGACAGGCCCTCCTCGCGGACGCGGGCCGCGACGTGGTCGCGCTGGCGCGCGGAGAGGGTGACGGCGGTGACGCGCGCTCCGTGGTGGCGGGCGGCGTGCAGGGTGAGCGATCCCCAGCCGCACCCCACGTCGAGCAGGCGGTCCCCCTCGCCCAGGCGCAGTCCGCAGCAGACGAGGTCGAGCTTGTCGCGCTGGGCGTCGGCGAGGGTGTAGCCGGGGTCGTCGCTGGTCCAGTAGGCGCACGAGTAGGCCATGGACTCGTCCAGGAGCAGCTCGTAGAGGTCGTTCCCGGCGTCGTAGTGGTGGGAGACGGCCGCGGCGTCGCGCTCGCTGGAGTGCGGACGTCCGCGCAGGCGCGCCTCGGCCGACGGGACGGGCGGCGGGGAGCCCACCACGCCCAGGGCCAGGAGGGTGCGGGCCGCGCGGGCCCACTCGGCGGGACCGGGCAGCGAGGTGCCGTTCTCGCGCACGCTCGCCCACACCCGGCTCAGGGCGTCGGTGAGGTCGCCCTCCACGTCCAGCGATCCGGTGACGTAGGCGCGGGCCAGGCCCAGCTCGCCGGGGCGGGCCAGGATGTGGCGCAGGGCGTCGCGGTCGCGCAGCACGGCCAGCGGGGCGTCGGCGGGACCGGCCTCGCTGCCGTCCCAGGCGCGCAGCCGGACGGGGAGCACGCCGTTGAACAGACCGGCGGCCAGGGGCGCGAGGAAGTGGGCGGCTCCGCGGGGCGGGGCGGGGGTCGCGGTGGTGCTCATCGGGCCTTCTCCATGGTGATCTGCTCGACGTCGATGATTCCGGACAGGAAACCGGCCTCGCAGTAGGCGAGGTAGAAGGACCACATGCGACGGAAGGTGGCGTCGAAGCCGAGGGCCTCCACCTGTTCGGCGGCGTCGGTGAAGTTCTCGCGCCACACGCGCAGGGTGTCGGCGTAGTCGCGGCCGAAGGAGAGCCGGTCGGTGATGCGCAGGGAGGTGCCCGCCCGCAGTCGCTCCTCGACGGCGGTGACCGAGGGGATGAGTCCACCGGGGAAGACGTACTTGTGCATCCAGGTGTAGGAGCCGCGCGAGGCGCGCATCAGGGCGTGCTCCATGGTGATGCTCTGGAGACCCACGCGTCCGCCGGGGCGCACGAGCCGGTCCAGGGCGGCGAAGTAGACGGGCCAGTAGCGCTCGCCGACGGCCTCGATCATCTCCACGCTGACCACGGCGTCGTAGGTTCCGGTGACGTCGCGGTAGTCGCACAGGCGGACGTCGACCAGGTCGGAGAGCCCGGCTGCGGCGACGCGTTCGACGGCCAGGTCGCGCTGCTCGGCGGAGAGGGTGACGGTGGTGACGCGGGCGCCGCGGCGGGCGGCGCGCACGGCCAGCTCGCCCCAGCCGGTGCCGATCTCCAGCAGCTCGACGCCCTCGGCCACGCCCGCGGCGTCCAGGAGGCGGTCGGTCTTGCGCTCCTGGGCGCGGGGCAGGGTGTCGCGGTCGCGGGCCTCGCCGTCCTCGAACAGCGCGGAGGAGTAGGTCATCGTCCGGTCGAGGAAGAGGCCGAAGAGGTCGTTGGACAGGTCGTAGTGGTGGCTGATGTGGCGTCTGGACCCGGCGCGGGTGTTGCGGTCCGAGGCGGGTCTGCGGGGCAGGGTGACGTGGCGCAGGGGCTGGAGGGGGCGCGGCACGAGGTTGTCGTAGTCAGCGGCCAGGCGGGTGAGCAGGGCGACCAGGTCGGGCGAGTCCCACTCCCCGGCCATGTAGGACTCGCCGAAGCCGATGAGGCCGCCCGCGGCCAGACGGCGGTGGAAGGCGTCGGGGTCGCGCAGCTCCAGGACGGGCGCACCGTCGTCGGCGGCGGGCGCGGCGGAGCCGGTGCGCACGCGCACGCCCGAGCGCGCGGTGGCGTGGCGGACGATGGCGCGGGCGACGGCCGCGCGCAGGCGTCCGCCGGGCACCCGGGCCACGTCGGGCCAGCGCCGTGCGTCCAGGGGCGGATGGGTGTGGGGGCTGGTCGTGGTCATGGCCGTGTCCCGGTCTTCCGTTCGGTCGCTGGTGTGTGCGTGCGCCCGCGCGGCTGGACGGGCAGTCCGCGCAGGTAGAGGCCGATGCCCTGGCGCCGGATGCGCAGCGCGCCGACCAGCGGCGCGAGGGGGTGGCGCAGCGCCCTGATCAGCAGGGACGCGGTGGTGGCGGGGCGTCGGACGCCGTGCACCGAGGCGGTGAGGGGCGGGCGCCCGTCGCGGTGCAGGGCGACGGTGAGCGCGAGGCGTTCACCGGGCTCGGGGAGGCTGAGGCGGTAGCGGCCGTCCACCGCGTTGAACGGGGAGACGTACATGGCCTTGTCCGCCTCGGCCCGGCCGCGGCCGTCCACGTCCAAGACGTAGCGGTGGCGCTGGCCGTAGGTGTTGTGGACCTCGGCGACGACGCGGCCGAGGCGGCCGTCGCGGTGGTGGCACCAGTAGACGGTCAGGGGGTTGAACACGTGGCCCAGGACGCGGGCGTGGGCGAGCATGAGCACCCGGCCGCCGTCGAGGTCCACGCCGTGCTCGGCGAGGAGGGCGTCGATGTCGGCGCGCAGCTCCCGCGCCCAGCCGCCGGCGCGGTGGCGGCGAGCGGCACCGGTGCCGGTTGGGACGCGGGTGAGGGTCGGGGCACCGGCTTCAGCGGAGGCGCGGGTGACGACCGGTGCGCGGTCGCCGTCCACGGCGTGGTCCTTCGCGCGGAACCCGGCCAGGACGCTCAGCGGCCAGCGCGGGCGCGGCGGGTCGTCCAGGTCCACCAGCCAGTAGTAGGTGCCGTAGGCGAAGGCGTTGCGGACGGGTTCGGAGCGGACGTGGCGGACGGTGGCCTCGTACAGCGCGGGCGCCGGGGAGGGCGTCACCAGTGCACCCCCAGGCTCGCGGCGGCCCGGACGCCCGAGCGGCACCCGTCCTCGTGGAAGCCCCACCCGTGGTGGGCCCCGGCGAAGGCGACGACCCGGTCGCTGAGTTCGGGCAGCCGCCGCTGCGCGGCCAGGGAGGCGGGGGTGTAGACGGGGTGCGCGTAGTCCATGGCGGCCACGACCCGGTCGGGGTCGACCTCGTCGGCTCCGTTGAGGGTGACCACGTACTGCTCGTCGGCGTCCAGGCGCTGGAGGCGGTTCATGTGGTAGCTCACGCGCACGGGCTCGGTGTCGGGTTCGCAGGAGGCCAGGCGGTGGTTCCAGCTGGCCCAGACGTCGCGGTCGGCGGGCAGGACGGAGGCGTCGGTGTGCAGCAGGGTGCGGTTGCGCGAGTAGCCGAAGGCGCCGAGGACCTCGCGCTCGGCGTCGGTGGGGTCGGCGAGCAGGGCGAGGGCCTGGTCGGCGTGGGTGGCCACGACCGCGGCGTCGAAGTCCAGGGCCTCTCCCCCGGCGCGCAGGCGCACCCCCCGTGCCGTACGGGCCAGCGAGGTGACCGGGGTTGCGGTGCGCACCGCGTGCAGGTTCTTGGCGACGCGCTCGACGTAGGAGTGCGAGCCGCCGGTGACGGTGCGCCAGCGGGGCGAGCCCCACACGCTGAGCATGCCGTGGTTGGCCAGGAAGGAGAACAGGTAGCGGGCGGGGTAGTCGGTGGCGGTGCCGGGCGGGCAGGACCACACCGCCGACACCAGCGGGAGCAGGAAGTGCGCGACCGTGTAGGGCGTGAACCGGTGGTGGCGGACGAAGGCGCCGAGGGTGGGCTCGGCCGCGCCGGGGGGCGGGGTCGCGGCGAGCAGGCGCCGGGCGGCCCGGTGGAAGCGGGGGATCTCGGTGAGCATGCGCAGGTAGGCGGGGCTGCGCCGGGACCGGTTGGGGAGCATGGCCCGCACGCCGCGCGCGCCCGCGTACTCCAGGCCGCAGCCCCGGCAGCTGACCGACATGCTCATCTCGGTGGGCTGGGTGGACACGCCGAGTTCGTCGAACAGGCGCAGCAGGTGGGGGTAGGTGCGCCTGTTGTGCACGATGAAGCCGCTGTCGACCCGCAGCTCGCCGCCCGGTCCGCCGTCGATCCGGTGGGTGTGGGCGTGCCCGCCCAAGCGGTCGTCGGCCTCGAACAGGGTGACGTCGTCGTCCCGGTGCAGGACGTGCGCCGCCGTCAGTCCGGAGACGCCGGAGCCGATGACCGCGACCCTGCGTCGGTGGAGGGTGTGCTGCCCTGTACCCAATGCGTCCTCTTCACTTCCGGGGGCTGTGTGGCGGAAGTGATTCGGTACCGGGAACCAGGCGGATTGGTCCGCATCATCACGAAAAGGTCTCGAAAGCGAAGGAGCCGGGGCGGGGACGGTCGCGCCGGGTGTGCCGGACCGGGAGCGCTGCCGGGGCGCCCGTGGCGGAGCACGGCCGGGCCGGGCGGACACCGGGGCGGGCGGCAGGAGGCGGGACAGGGCGTGCCGCGGAACGCCGCGGGGCCTCGGGGGCGACCCCCTCCTCCGCCGCTCCCGCACGCCGTACGGCACCGCGCGGATCACGCTTCCGGCACTCGCGTCCGACCGAAACCAACATCGTGTGTGATGTCATCAACACACTGAAGGCTCTCCTGCGGGCGCGCCCTTATGGACATCTGACGGTGCTTTGCCCAATCTGGGGCAATGAGCCTTATGAGTCGACTCCAACGGGCTGACAAGAAGGTCTACGACCACGTGACGGGGTTGGGACCCGCGTCCCTGGACGCCTACACCCCCAAGTTCGTGCAGGCGACGGACAACATGGCGCCGTGGTTCCTCATGTCGGCCACCCTCGCTGCCACCGGCGGCCCCAGACTGCGGCGCACCGCCCTGCGCGCGATCCTGGCCGCGGGCACCGCCAACCTGGTCTCGGCGGGGATCAAGCAGATCTCGGGGCGCACCCGCCCGGACAACTCGGCCGTCCCGGCCGCGCGCAGCCCCTACCGTTCCTATCCCAGCACCTCCTTCCCCTCCGGGCACACCGCCGCGGCCGCGGCCTACGCGGCCGGGGTCATGACCGACGCGCCCAAGCCGCTGGCCGGGCTGGTCGCACTCCTGGCGGGCGGGGTGGCGTTCTCCCGCGTGCACAGCGGCGTCCACTACCCCGGCGACGTGCTCGCCGGGGTGGCCATCGGGTGCGGCGCGGCCCTGCTCGCCAGGACGGTGGTGCCGCCCCGGCCCGAACTGGTCTTCGGCGCGCGCACCGTCGCCGACGGGGAGACCGACGTGGACCGCGAGGGCGCCGGGGTGACGGTGGTGGTCAACCCGCGCTCGGCCTCGGGCACGGTGCCCGGACTGACCGCGGCCGACGTCACGAGCAGGGTGGCGCGGGCGCTGCCCAAGGCGCGGATCATCCCGCTGTCGGCCGACGACGACGTGGTCGGGGTCATGGACCAGGCCGCGCGCACCAGCGAGGTGCTGGCGGTGGCGGGCGGCGACGGCACCGTCAACGCCGGGGCGCAGGCGGCGCTCGACCACGACCGCCCGCTGCTGGTGCTGCCGGACGGCACCCTCAACAACTTCGCCCGCACCCTGGGGCTGTCCTCGGTGGACATCGCGCTGCGGGCCTTCGACGACGGTCGGCTGGCCCGGGTGGACGTGGGCGAGGTGGACGGCCGGATCTTCCTCAACACGTCCTCCTTCGGCTCCTACCCGCGCATGGTGGAACGGCGTGACAAGTGGGCCGAGCGGATCGGCAAGTGGCCCGCGTTCGCGCTGGCCCTGTGGCAGGACCTGCGGGAGGTGAGTCCGATCTCCGCGGTCGTGGACGGCGAGCCCGCCAAGGTGTGGTGGGCGTTCGTGGGCAACTGCCGGTACCGCACGCACGGCCGGGTGCCCGCGCTGCGCGAGCAGCTGGACGACGGACGGCTGGACGTGCGGGTGCTCACCGCGCGGGCGCCCTTCCCGAGGCTGCGCGCCGTCGCGGACGTGCTGCTGGGCAAGTTCGCGCACGGCGAGGGCTACTCCGAGCGGCTGACCACGGGACTGACGCTGACCATCCCGGGCGAGCCCAGGCTTCTGGCCGTGGACGGCGAGGTCGTGGAGGGCTCGCGCACGGTGGTCTTCACCAAGCGGCACGCGGCCCTGCGGGTGTTCGTGCCCGCCGTCGAGACCAACCGGTGAACACCGCGAGCGGCGTCGGCCCTACCGTCAGCGGCGGCACCGCCGCGGGCCGCGGGAGTGGTCCCTACCGGTGTCGCCGCCCAGCAGGAGGCTGAGTCCCGCCCCCAGCAGCCACGCGTCCTTGGACAGGGGCAGCCCCTGTTCGGTCGGGCGCAGGCTCTGGGGGCGCCGCATGCCCGGGGTGCGCAGGTACAGGCCGAGCAGCCCGGCGGCGAACGCGGTCAGGCCCGCGCCCGCGACACGGCTCGGGACGACGGGGAGCAGCAGGGCGGCGCCCAGGGCGATCTCACCGGCCGACAGCAGCCGGGCGAAGGTGACGGGGTCCACGTCCTTGAGGAAGGGGTAGGTCCCCGCCGCCATGCCGTGCAGGCCCTGCGCGGCCTCCTCGTCGGCGCCGCGCTTCTCCAGCCCGGAGTTGAGGACGAACGCCCCCGTGATGACGCGCAGCGGCAGGTCGCGGGTGCTCAGGGGCAGGTTCATGTCGCTCCAACAGCTGGTCGGGTCCGTGGCGTGCCCGGTCGGCCGGATCCGGCCCGGCCGTACCGACAACAGGTCTTTCCGGTCGCCAAGAGTCAGGGATATGTTACCGACCGCAAACAGCGCGGGCAGGCCGCGACCCGCCGGGCCGCCGGATCCGGGCGGCGTCAGCGGGCGCCGGACCGCTCCCCCGCGCCGAGGCGTTCGACGATGCGGACCAGGTCCCGCCAGGCCCGGGAGGTGTCGGGGCCGCCCTCGTGGGGCGAACGGAACCAGTCGACGAACTCGACGACGTCGCGCAGGTCCCAGCGCAGCCGGTACAGGTCCAGCAGGGCGCGGTCGGGCTCGTGCCCGCTGACCTCGGCGTAGCGTTCCAGCTCGGCGGGGTCGTCGGTGACCAGCCACAGGTCGCGCTCGGGGACGGCCAGTCCGACGGTGTCCCAGTCGACCAGCAGCGGGCAGTCGCCGCGCCACAACAGGTTGCCGGGGTGGGGTTCGCCGTGGGTGAGGACCGCCGCCGCGCCCTCCAGGGCGGCCGCGCCGCGGTCGGACTCGGCCAGGCGCTCGCGCAGCACCGGGGCGTGCTCGGCGAGCAGGTCGGCGGTGGGCCCGGCGTGGGGCCCCGCGTCGCCGACGGCGGCGGGGCGCTCCAGCAGCGCGGCGAGCCGGTCCTGGCCGGGGAGGCGGGTCTCCACGGCGGGCGCGTCTCCCGGTGCGCTGCGGTGCAGCTGGGCGAGGGTGTCCAGGAGCCGGGCCCGCCGGTCGGCGGACAGCTCCCGGCCGAAGTCTCCGGACTCGCCCTCCACGTGGGGGAAGACGCTGAGCGCGTACCCGTCGCCGACCGGGACGACGGTGTCCCCGCCCGGGGTGCGCAGGGGCGCGACGACGAAGCCGAGTCCCTCGTCGTCGTGCAGCCGGGCGGCGGTGTCCATGGCCCGGGTGAGGCGCCGCCGCACGGCGGCCGGGTCCGGGCCGAGGAAGGACTTGCGGGCGAGGTCGGCCACCGTGGTGAACCAGCGGCGGCCCGCGGTGTCGGTGACACTCCAGTGGTGGTCGCCGAAGCCCAGGGGGACGTGGTCGATCGAGGTCGCGTGGACGCCCCACGCCGCCAGCGCGTCGTGCAGGCGTGGTTCCAGGTTCGTCAGCCGTTCGCGCATGCGGCGAAACTACCAGCCGGTCCGCGCCGCGGCCGGGATTTTCCTCCCCGGGGACGCCCGTGTGGCTTCGGAGGCGTCCCCGGGAGCGGGTCAGTCCAGCGTGGTGCGGTGCAGGGACAGGTCCCGGGTCTCGCGGACCAGGGTGAGCACCACCAGGAGGCTGAGCGCGGCGACGCCGACGAGGTAGAACGCCGGGGTCAGGGCGCTGCCGGAGGTGGCGACCAGCCAGGTGGCCACGAACGGCGCCGTGCCGCCGAAGAGCACGTAGGCGGTGGTGTAACCGACCGCCGACCCGCTGGCGCGCAGGTGGGCCGGGAACATCTCCACCATCATCGGCACGTTGGAGGTGCCGATCACCGCCACGAGCGCGGCCAGCGCCGAGGTGCCCAGCATCGCCCCGGCCAGCCCGGTGCCCATGAGCTGGAACGCGGGGTAGGTCAGCAGCACGAACCCGGCGCAGGCGGTCATCAGCATGGGGCGGCGCCCGAACCGGTCGCTGGCCCTGGCCATGAGCGGGCACATCAGCGTGTACGCCAGCATCGCGACCACGCTGGTGGTGAGCGCCTGGGTCTTGGTGTAGTCCAGCGACTCCGACATGTAGCTGATCATGTAGCTGCTCATGAAGTAGTAGCCGACGGCGTTGGTGATGCTGTAGCCGAAGAGCGTGAACATCTGGCGGCCGGAGACCCGGAAGGCCTCGCGCAGCGGGCTGCGGGTGGTGTTGTCCTCCCGGGCCATCTCGCGGAAGACGGGGGTGTCGTCGAGCCGGGAGCGCAGGTACAGGCCGATGGCGCCCAGCGGCCCGGCGATCAGGAACGGCACCCGCCAGCCCCACGACATCAGGGCCTCCTCGCTGAGGGTGCCGGTGAGCAGCACGCCCACGCCCGAGCCGACGACGGCGGCCACGCCCACGGTGATGGGGACGGCGCTGGCGTAGCGGGCGCGGCGGCCCTCGGGGGCGTACTCCATGATGAAGGAGGAGGCGCCGGTGTACTCGCCGCCGGTGGAGAAGCCCTGGACGGCGCGCATGAGCAGGAGCAGCAGGGGCGCGGCCAGGCCGATCGCGGCGTAGGTGGGCAGCAGGCCGATGGCGAGGGTGGCGCCGCTCATGCACAGCACGCTCAGCGCCAGGGCGCGGTTGCGGCCGATGCGGTCGCCGTAGTGGCCGAAGAACAGGGCGCCCAGGGGCCGGGCGATGAACCCCGCGGCGAAGATCGCCCAGGTCGCCAGCAGCGCGGCGGCGGGGTCGTAGTTGGGGAAGAACAGCACCGCGATGGTCGCCGACATGACGGCGTAGGCGCCGGAGTCGAACCACTCCACGAAGTTGCCGATGGCGGTGGCGACGGTGACGCGGCGGCGGACGCGGCCGATGTCCTCCGGCGGGGTCGCGGGGGCTTTGGGGTCGTTGAGCACCGTACCCGAACTCCTCTTTCTCACTGGTCCGGGCCTGGCCCGGATTCGATGGTAGGGGGGACAAGAGAGGGGGCGGCCCGCCGGGGTGGCCGGGCGCGGCCGGGTGCGGTGGCGGCCCCCGCCGCCACCGCACGGATCTCAGGCCGTGTCGCGCCGGCGCAGCTCGGCGCGTTGGACCTTGCCTGTGGCGGAGCGGGGCAGGCTCTCCTCGAAGGCGATCAGGCGCGGGTAGGCGAAGCGGGAGTAGTGCTCGCGGGCGAAGGCGCGGATCCGGTCGGCGAGCTCCTCGCTCGGCTCGTACCCGTCGGCCAGTTCGACCCATGCCTTGACGACCTGTCCGCGCAGCGGGTCGGGCAGTCCCACGACTCCGGCGTCGGCGACGGCCGGGTGCTCGCGCAGGGCCGCCTCGACCTCGTAGGGTCCGACCCGGTAGCCGGAGGTCTTGATGACGTCGTCGGTGCGGCCCAGGAACCAGAAGTAGCCGTCGGCGTCGCGGGTGGCCTGGTCCTTGGTGCGGTACCAGGTGCCGCCGAAGGTCTCGGCGGAGGCCTCGGGCCGGTTCCAGTAGCCCAGCGGGAACTGCGGGTTGCTGCGGGCGCGCAGGCAGATCTCGCCGGGTTCCCCGTCGGGGACCTCGCGGTCCTGTGCGTCCAGCAGGGCGACGTCCCAGCCGGGCAGCGGGCGGCCCACCGAGCCGGGCTTGACCGGGATTCCGGGCATGTTCCCGAGCAGGGGGTAGGACTCGGTGGACCCGTAGTAGTCGAACGGGGTGACGCCGAACTGCTCCCGGAACCAGGTGATGAGGTCGGTGGTCAGCGGCTCGTTGGAGCAGCACACCACGCGCAGGGACTGGGGGTGGCGGCGTCCGGCGTCGGGCACCTCGGCGCGGAGCTTGCGCAGCAGGGTGGGGTTGACCAGGGCGGTGGTGACCCGGTTGCGCGCCATCGCGGCGAGCAGCCCCTCGGGGTCGAAGCCGGCGCGGGGGCGGTGGACCAGGTGGGTGGCCCCGGCGCGCAGCGGGCCCATGAGCTTGGCCATGGACCAGGCCCAGTCGCCCGCCCCGTAGAACACGTCGCCGGGGCGCAGGTCGTGACAGTAGCGGAACTCGTTGTGGCCCAGCAGGGTGCGGTGGGCGTGCACGATGCCCTTGGCCGCGCCGGTGGTCCCCGAGGTGTAGAAGATGAGCGCGGGGTCGTCGGCCGCGGTGTCGGCGGCCTCGTGGCGGGGCTCGCGGGCGGCCACGGCCGGGTCGTCCACGCTCACGACGCGGACGTCGGTGTCGAGCCCGTGGGAGGCGCGGGCGGCGCGAACGGCTCCCGCGGCGCGTTCCAGGGCGGCGTCCTCGGTGATCAGGAGGGTGCTGCCGGAGTCGGCGATCCGGTAGGCGATGGGGTCGTCGGCCCACAGCAGGGACATGGTGACCAGGACGGCGCCGGTGCGCAGCACGCCCAGGTAGGTGGCGGGGGTGTCGGGGCGCTGGGGCAGCAGGACCGCGACGCGGTCGCCCTCGCGCACGCCCAGGGCGTGCAGGTGGGCGGCGACTCGGGCAGCCCGGTCGCGGACGCGGTCCCAGGTGACCTCGTCGCGGTGGCCGGTGTGGTCCTCGAAGACGAGGGCGACCCGGTCCCCGGGGTGGTGGTCGGCGACGTCGACGGCCATGTTGTACCGCTCGGGCACCTCCCAGCGCTGCTCGGAGCGCAGTCGGCGGTAGAGGCGCTCCCCCTCGGCGAGTGCGTCCGGGCCGGGGGTCTCGAAGGCGGCGGCCTCGGTTCCGGTGGTGGTCATCGGGTGGTTTCCCCTGTTCCTGCTGTGGCTTGGCGGTGGAGCGGCGGTTCAGCGGCGCTTGGCCAGGAACCGCTCCATCTCGCGCTGGGGCTCGCCGCTGGCGTAGGCCCGGGCGTGGACGTCCTTGGCGGCGGTGACGGCGTCGGTGAGGGCGGCGTCGTCGATCTCGCGCAGTCGGGCCTTGGTGAGCGCGACGGCGCCGGGCGGCAGGGAGGCCAGGGAGGCGGCGAGGTCGAGGGCCGCGGCGAGCACGTCCCCGCGTTCGGGGACGAGGCGGGTGAGCAGGCCCAGGCGGTGCGCCTCGGTGCCGTCGACCAGGTCTCCGGTGAGGGTGAACTCGATGGTGCGGGCCTTGCCGAGGATGTCCCACATGGCCCAGATACCGGTGACGCTGGGGATGCCGGAGCGGACCTCGGGCTGGCCCATGCGGACGCCGGGGTGGCCCACGCGCAGGTCGGCCAGGAGCGCGAACTGGAAGCCCGACCCGGCGGCGACGCCGTTGACGGCGGCCACGGTGGGCTTGTCGACGCCGCGCAGGGCCCGGTAGAGGACGTCGAACTCGTCGATCCAGACCTCGGCGGCGGCGTGGTCCCCGGGATCGATGGCCCGGGTCTCGGCGAGGTCCTGGCCGGCGCAGAAGGCGTCTCCGGTGCCGGTGAGGACGACGGCGCGGCAGTCGGGGTCGGCCCCGGCCTCGGTGAGGAGCTCGACGATGCGGGCCCGCATGGCGGAGGTCCAGGCGTTGAGCTTGGCGGGGCGGTTGAGGGTGATGACGGTCGTGTGGCCCTCGGTGAGGGGTTCGCGGTGCGCCAGGACGAGTTCGTCGGACACGTGGAGTCCTTTCACATGTTCACAAGCAAGGGTGGTCGGCGTACACCGTCGTGTTCGCCGGGGTGCCGGGGACGAGGGGCCTCCGCGCCGGGGGCGGGGGAGGAAGCCGGTTCGTCCTTCCGGTGAACGCCATGAGAACAGCCCGTCGGCTCCGGCGTCCAACACCAGTTGCGACCTCACGCGATATCGCAGTGATATGGCCGGTAGGGTCGCCGCATGGAACTGCGCCACCTGCGCTACTTCACGGTGCTGGCCGAGGAACTGCACTTCGGCCGGGCCGCCGCCCGCCTGCACATGGCCCAGCCCCCGCTGTCCCAGCGCATCCGCGACCTGGAGCGGGAGCTGGGGGTGCGGCTGTTCGACCGGGGGCGCAACCAGGTGCGGCTGACCGAGGCCGGGGCGCTGCTGCTGGAGCACGCGCGGCCGGTGCTGGAGAGCGCCGAGTCCGCCCGCGAGGCCATGCGGCGCATCCGCCCCGGGCAGAGCGGGATACTGCGCGCCGGGATTCCGCCGGACACCATGGCGGTCACGCTGCGCACGCTGACCGCCGAACTGGCCCGCCTGGCACCCGACGTCCTGGTGGACCTGCACGAGCTGACCACGGACGAGCAGTTGGCCGCGCTGCGCGAGGGCGAACTGGACGTGGGGATGGTGCGCCACCCCTCCGACACCACCGGGCTGGAGTCGGGCCCGGTGGCCAGCCGCAGGCTGGGGGTGCTGCTGCCCGCCGAGCACCGTCTGGCGGCGGGCGGACCGGTGCGGCTGCGCGACCTCAACGGGATGCCGCTGGTGGTCTTCCCGCGCGCGATGGCGCCGATGCTCTACGACCAGATCATGTCGGCGTGCAGGTCGGAGGGGTTCCGGCCGGGCGCGATCCGGCACGCGCGCAACCCGCACTTCGTCAACGGGCTGGTGCTGGCCGGGCGGGGCGTGCACCTCAACGAGCACCCGCTGGGCGGTCTGCCCGAGGGGCTGGTGTGGTCACCGCTGGAGGGCAGCCCGCTGGCGTGGCGCACGTCGGTGGTGTGGCCGCCCCGCCGCAGGCACGCGAGCGTGGCGGTGTTCGTGGCGGCGGCCACGGCGGGCCTGGAGGCGGCGGGGCACGTCATCCAGCCCGGGTCCGGCACCGCGGAGGAGTGAGCGCGGGGCTCTGTTGTACGCTCTTCCTTCCCTGCCCCGAAGTCGGCGAGCGCGAGGGAGGACCCCCATGGACCGGACCGCACGGACCGGGCCGGAGGCGGCGAGCCTGACCGAGGTCGTGGACGGCGTGTACGCCTGGGTGCAGCCGGACGGCACCTGGTGGGTCAACAACGCGGGAGCCGTCGCCGGGGACGACGGGCTCCTGGTGGTGGACACCTGCGCGACCGAGGCCCGCACCCGCGCGTTCCTCGGCGCCCTGGCGCGCGCCGCCGGCGGCGCGCCCGTCCGGTGGGCGGTCAACACCCACCACCACGGCGACCACACCTACGGCAACAGCCTGCTGCCCGAGTCCGCCGCGCTCATCGGGCAGGCCGCCATGCGCGAGGCGCTCGCGCACGACCCGATCCTGGACGCCTGCCCGCCGTTCTGGTCGCCCCTTCCGGACTGGGGCGGCGTCACCCGGCGCCTGCCGTCGATCGTGTTCGACCGGGAGCTGACCGTCCACACCGGCGGGCGGCGCGTGGAGCTGCGCCACCCCGGCCACACGGCGCACACCCCCGGCGACGCGGTGGCCTGGCTGCCCGAGGAGCGGGTGCTGTTCACCGGCGACCTGGTCTTCCACGGGCTGACGCCGCTGGTGTTCATGGGTTCGCTGGAGGGCGCGCTGCGCTCGCTGGAGTGGCTGCACGCGTTCGGCCCCGAGCACGTGGTCCCCGGACACGGCCCGCTGCTGGGCGCCGCCGAGCTGGACGCGGTGCTGGGCGAGCACGAGCGCTACTACCGGTTCGTGCTGGAGACCGCCCGGGACGGGGTCGCCCGGGGGCTCACCCCGCTGGAGAACGCCGGGGACTGCGACCTGGGCGGATTCCGCGACTGGGCCGACGCCGAGCGCATCGTGCTCAACCTGCACCGCGCCCACGCCGACCTCACCGGTACCGGCATGGACCTCGCGGCGGCGCTGTCCGACGCCGTCGAGTGGAACGGGGGCCTGATGCCCACCAGCCTCTGAGCGTTCCCGACCGGTCACCGCGCCCCCGCGCCGAGCCCCCGCATTGGTGAAATCACCGTAAACGTGTGCCAAGTCGGCGCCGTGCCACCAAAGCACACACCCCCGAATGTTTCGCTTGCCGTGACAGGGCATCACCGCGGGTGACGAGGGGGAACGCCATGGCGGAGGCGACCGGGGAGGACGCGCGCGCACGGCGGCGCGGCCCCCGCAGCAACTGGGTGCCACTGGGCGCGGCCGCGGCGGCGATCGCGCTGCTGGTGGTGGCCTGGCCGCTGGTCAACGCGCTCCTGCCCGGCTCGGAGTCCGTCCCCTCCGGCGAACCGGTGCCCGTGGGGTCCGCGGGTGACTACCGGGCCTCCCTCACCTTCCCCCAGGAGGGCTGGCACCTCAACACCGGCTCCAGCCAGGCCGGGCAGATCTACCGCTTCACCCGGGGGCCCGTGGAGCTGACTCTCAGTTCGGTCACCCCCGTGACCTCGCCGCCGCCCAGCCTGGAGGAGCTGTGGGCGGGCCTGCGACGGGTCGTGCGCGCCGGTGAGGCGACGGCGAGGCTGGGCGACCCCGAGACCATCTCCACCCGGGGCGGCGTCAAGGGGCTCGCCGGGGCCCTGGAGAGCCGCGAGGGGGACGGCTCCGCGGTGGTCTACCCCTCCCCCGACGGACAGCTGGCCGTGGAGATGACCCTCGCCGGACGCGAGGCCACCCCGGCCGACCTCAGCGCGGTCGCCGACGTCGTGCGCTCGGTCTCCTTCACCCGGGAGGGCTCGTGAACCCCGAACCCGAGAACCGTCCGGCCGCGACCGACCGGGGCTCCGTGCCCTCTCCGCGCCGCGCCCGCCAGGAGGGCTCCGGTCCCCGGCACGTCTGGAAGCGGCCGACCGGGGGCGCCCGCGCCCGCGGGCAGCGACTGCCCGCGCTGGCCGCGCTCGTCCTGATCGGGGTGCTGTGCGCGGTGGGCCTGGGCTACCTGGCGGTGCGGTTCACCGGGCTGGTGCGCGTCTTCTTCTCCGAGGCGGCGCTGGCGGTGTTCCTGGGGCTGGTGACGCTGGCCTTCGGGTTCTGGGTGCTGCGCCGCATCCGTCCGGTGCGCGACCCCGCCCTGGACGCCTCCGTGGCCGCGGTGCTCTGGGGTCTGACCGCCGCGCCGGCGGGCGGGGTCGTCGCCAACGCGGGCCTGGGCTCGATCTGGGCCAAGAGCCTGGGGCTGCCCTTCTCCGAGGTCTGGGGGGCGGCCATGACCGCCCCGCTCAACGAGGAGGTGCTCAAGCTCGCCGGGATCGTGCTGGTGGCGGTGGCCTTCCCCGCCGCCGTGCGCGGTCCGGTGGACGGGTTCGTGATCGGGTCCCTGGTGGGTCTGGGCTTCGAGGTGACGGAGAACTTCGTCTACTCGATGAACGCGATCGTCCAGTCGGGCGGCACCGGCGGGCTGGTGCCGGTGGTGCAGACGACCGTGGTGCGGCTGGTCCTGACCGGGTTGGGCTCGCACTGGGCGATGTCGGCGGTCGCGGGCACCGCCGTGGGCCTGCTGGCGGCGGTGGCGTGGCGGCCCGGCAGGCGCAGGGCCGGGGCCGCCGCCCTGCTGGTGCTCCTGGCGGTGGCGCTGCACTGGCTGCTGGACTCGCCGCTGTTCGCCGGGTTCGGTGGTGTCGTGTTCAAGGTCGCGGCGGTCTTCCTGACCACGATGGCCGTGTACTTCACCGTCCGGCACGCCTACCGGCGCCGGGTGCGCGCGACGCTGGCCTCCGAGGGCGGGGCTCTGGGCATGCGGCGGTCGGCGGCGGTGGCCCTGGCCAACCGGCGCGGCCGCGTCGGGGAGCTGAGCCACGTGGCCGAACCGGAGCGGCCCGCCGTGGAGAGGCGCCAGGAGCAGATGCTGGCGATCGCCGAGGACAGGGCGGTGCGCCGGACGCCGTGACCGGCGGGCGCGGGCCGACCAGGCGGCGGGCGGAACGGACAGCGGACAGAGAGGATGATGGGTGGGCCCGATGTCGGGCCGACCGGATGGCGGGCGGGCCGTGGGGCGTACGGAGGGCACCGGTCCCGGCCCGCGAACACCCGGATGGACGCGACCGCGGATTTTCATCGGCCGTTACCTGGGCATAACGTGCCCCATGGGTGAGCGAGCACGGAGGGGCACGGGGACGACACCGCCGAGGACCGGGCGGGGGCGCACGCGCGATCCCAGCCTCACGCCGCGGGCGATGGCGGCGGCGCTGGCCGAGTACGGCAGGGCGGGTTGGGCCGCGTTCACCCTGGACGGGGTGGCCCGCCGGGCGGGGGTGGGCAAGGCCGCCCTGTACCGGCGCTGGCCGACCAAGGAACGCCTGCTCGCCGACGCCATCGAGCAGCACACCCGGCCGCCCGCCGCGGCCGACACCGGCAGCCTGCGCGGCGACACCCGCGCGCTGGCCTCGGCCCTGCTGGGCCACTTCCTGACCCCGTCGGGCTGGGTCACCCTGCGCGTGGCCATGGACGCCACCACCGGGATGGAGACCTTCGTGGGACTCCAGGAACGGCTGGTGCGCGTGCACCGCGACGGGATGGCGGACATGGTGCGCAGGGCCGTCGAACGCGGCGAGCTGCCGCCGGGCACCGACACCGTCCCCTTCGCCGAGGCGCTGTACGGGACGGTCCTGGTGCACGCGCTGACCATGGGCCCCGGCCAGCGCGAACGCGCCCGCGAGCACGTGGACGAGCACGCGTTCCCGCTGGCCGACTTCGTGCTGACCCCGCTGGTGGACGGGGCCGGGGATCCCTCCGGGGGCGGGACGGGAGCGGCCGGCCGCGAAGGGCACCGGTAGCCGAGCGGCTGCGCTCCGGCCCGCCGACCGCGAGGAGCGCCGGTGACCGCACGGGGTCTCGGCACCGCCCCGGAACCGGGTCCGCCGACAGCGGAGGAGTCCGGGCGCGACCGGTCCCGCCCCGTGGAGGGGCCGGCCCCGCGGCAGGGCCGCCCGGGGCCCACCACCGGCACCGGGTCCGCCGACCGCGAGGGGAACTGCGCGCGACGGGCCTCGTCCCGCGCGGGGCCGCCCGGGGGGGGCCACCGCGGGCACCGGACTCCGCTGGGCGGTCGCTCCCGCCGGGGCCCGTGGAAGGCGCTCCGCGCGCGGGCCCCGGCGGTCAGCTCGGCGGACGCAGCCAGCGCTGGAGCAGGGTGCCCTCGGACTCGATGAGCACACCGGGCACGAGCGGCGCGTCGGCCGCCGTTCCGACCGCGACGCGCTGCTGGACTCCCCCGGCCATCAGCGGGACGACCGTCAGGCACATCTCGTCCAGCAGACCGGCCGCGGCCACGTCGGCCAGCAGCCGGGGCCCTCCCTCGCACAGGATCCGGGGCAGTCCGCGCCGTACCAGGGCCCCGACCGCCGCGCGCAGGTCCACGCGCTCGCGCCCGCACACCAGCACGCGGTCCCCGCCCAGGGTGCGGCGCGCCCGGTCCAGGGCCTCGTTCCCGGCCGCCGCACAGGTCACCAGCAGCACCCCGCCGCCCTCCCCGGTCGGCTCGGCCAGCAGCGGCGGAACCCGTCCGCTGCCGCTGACCATGGCGATCTCGGCCCGGTCGGCGCGGCCCTCGGCGACGGCGCGGGCCGCCCGGTCGCCGGTGCGCGGGCCCGTCCTGCGGTAGCCCGCCTCGCGCGCGGTTCCGGCGCCGACCAGGACCACGTCGGCCAGGTCGCGCAGGAGCGTGAACACCACCAGGTCGGCGGGGGTGTTGAGGGCTTCGGTGCGGCCGTCGTTCCCGGCCGCCGCACCGTCCAGGCTGGCGACCATGTTGGCGCGGACCCAGGGCCGGTCGGGGTAGGCGTAGAGCCGTTCCAGGGCGGAGGCGTCCAGGGTCTCGCCCGGGGAGGCCGCGCCGGGGGCGGCGTCGTTCATCAGCAGTCGCACGGCCACACCACCACGAAGTACATGACCCCGAAGGGGTCGTCGGCGTAGAGCACCCGCAGCCGCGCCGGTTCGCCGCCCCGGCCGTCGTCGGCGTCGGCGGCGTCGGCGTCAGCGGTGGCGGCGAGCGCGTGCGCCATGACCTGGAGCGCGGCCCGGCCCTGCGCCATCAGCTCGGCGGCCGGGGCCGGGTCCAGCCGGGCCAGCCCCTCCCAGTCGCCCTCGGACAGGCAGCGGCGGACCTCCTCGTCGAAGGCGAAGGCGCGCTCGTCCGGCCGCACGAGGGCCCTGTCGCCGCGCCGGGCGCTGCCGTCGCCCATGACGAGCAGGCCGATCCGTCCGGTGCGGGCGGCGATCCGCCGCCCCAGCTCCTCCACCTCGGCGGCGGAGGCGTCCCAGGCCACGGTGAGCATCTCCACGCGTCCGTGGTAGCCGACGGTGTCGAGCAGGCGCCGCGCCACGCCCAGGCTCGGCGGCAGCGTCCGCTCCCGGGGCACCCGCCTCCCCGTTCCGCCGAACTCGCGGACCGGCACGAGCGCCTCGGTGTGCTCGGCCGAGGCGTCGTGCCCGCCGACGACGACGAGGAGGTCCGGTTCGGCCGCGGCCAGGGCCTTCACCGCGGACGCGCACTCCTCGCGCAGTTCGGCGAGCGGGTCCAGGCCGCCGCCGAGCTCGCGCAGGAGCAGCGGCGGATGCGGACAGACGGCGGTCGCGACGATCACGCTTTCCCCTCCCTCACACCAGTCCCCGCACGGCCCGTGCGGGAGGACGGACCCCGCGGATGCTGGCGACCATGTCCAGCGTCTGCCGCGTCTGGGCCACCTCGTGCACGCGGTAGACCTGCGCCCCGTGCCAGGCGCACACGGCGGTCGCGGCGAGTGTGCCGGTCAGGCGCTCGCCGACGGGAAGGTCCAGGGTCTCGCCGACGAAGTTCTTGTTGGACAGCGACACCAGGACCGGTCGGCCGGTGGCGGTCATCTCGTCCAGGCGCCGGGTCAGCTCCAGGGAGTGCCAGGTGTTCTTGCCGAAGTCGTGTGCTGGGTCGATGATCGCCGACGCCGGGTGCACGCCGAGGGAGACCGCGCGCTCGGCCAGGGCGACCGTGTCCTCGACGGCCGAGCGCACCACGTCCTCGTAGCGCGTGCGGTGCGGCGGGGTGCGCGGGGCCATGCCGCCGGTGTGGGTGCACACCAGGGCGGCGTCGAACTCGGCGGCGACCTCGGCCAGCTCCGGGTCGTACCCGCCCCAGGCGTCGTTGAGCAGGTCCGCGCCCGCCTCGCACACCGCCCGGCCCACGGACGCGCGCCAGGTGTCCACGCTGATCACCAGCTGGGGGAACTCGGCGCGGACGGCGGCCACGAAGTCGACCACGCGGCGCTTCTCCTCGTCGGCGTCGACCGGCTGGCCGTAGCCCGCGGTGACGCCGCCGATGTCCACGATGTCGGCGCCCTCGGCCACGACCCTGCGCACGCGTTCGAAGGCGGGACCGTCGTCCCAGGTGGCACCGCTGTCGTAGAAGGAGTCGGGGGTGCGGTTGACGATCGCCATGACCAGCGTCGTGTCCGCGTCGTACTCCCGACCGCGCAGTCTCAGCACCGGCCGCTCACTTCCCTCTGTCTCCCTGTCGGCGTCGGACCGGCCGCTCGACCGGCGGGGCGAGGGCGGCGGTAGCCGGTGCCCGCACCGGCCCTCGCGCACGGGACCTCTCCCAGCGGCCAACACTAGGGCACGTCCGCCCGAGGGGGTCCGGCGACGCGTCCTTGCCCGCGCGCAGGGGCCCCGTCGCACACCCGGCTCTCCGGCGGCGTGTCCGGGCGGTGGCCGTTCACGGCCGCGGGCGGGAAGGCGGACGGCCCCGGACCCGCCGCACGAGCCCGGGGCGGCACCGCGGCTCTGGGCTCGCGGAGCACACGGGTAACAGTTCCGGTCGGCCCCTCAGCCGGGGCCCGGGTCCGCTGGGAGCGCGGACCGGACCGGCTCGGACCGGCTCCGGCACTCCGAGGAAAACGGGGTTCCACCCTTTCCTGATACTCGAATACGTGTTACCTTTGCCATGATGTCAGAGCTCAACAGTCCACGGATTCCGGCCGACCTCGTGAGCGCGGCGGTCCGCGCCTCGGAGAACCTGGGAAAGGACGTGGCCGACGTGCCCCTGATCGCCATCGCGGAGGAGGCGGGGATCTCCCGCAGCACCCTCCTGCGCCGCGTGGGGGGTTCGCGCCGGACCCTGGACGAGGCGGTGCGCGCCTCGGGCGTGGACCCGGGCGGGCAGCGCCCCGTCCGGGAACGCGCGGTCGAGGCGGCGGGCGGCCTCATCAGCGAACAGGGACTGGCCGCGGCGACCCTGGAGGCGGTCGCCGCCTCGGCCGGGTGCTCGGTGCACAGCCTCTACGCGACCTTCGGCGGACGGGACGAGCTGCTGCGCGCGGTCTTCGAGCGCTACGGCCCGATCCTGGACCTGGAGGCGGTACTCAGCGGACCGGAGGGTGACCTGGCCGACCGGGTCCGGGCGGTCTACCGCCTGTTGGGCGACGCCTTCAGCCGCGAACCCCGGGTGCTGCCCGCCATACTCGCCGACGTGTTCGCCCGCCCCGAGGGCCCCACCTCCGACCTGCTCGTCCGGTTCTTCTTCCCCCGCCTGCTCGCCGGACTGGGCGGGTGGCTGGCCGGGGAGGTGGCCGCGGGCCGCGTCCGCGACCTGCCGGTCCCCCTGCTGATCCAGCAGATGCTCGCCCCGATCGCCGTGCACTGCATGCTGCGCCCGGCCTTGGACAGAGTGGAGGGTGTGGAGTTCCCCGGGATCGAGGAGGTCAGCGCGGTGTTCGCCGAGTCCTTCCTACGCGCCGTCGCGACCGATCCGAACACCGCCGACACGTCACCACAATCACCCTGAAAGAGCGGAGTCGCCATGAGTGAACGCACGAGCGAGCGTACGACCTGCGTGGTCGTCGGCGGCGGCCCCGCCGGAATGACTCTGGGGCTGCTGCTGGCCCGGGCCGGTGTCGAGGTCACCGTGCTGGAGAAGCACGCCGACTTCCTGCGGGACTTCCGCGGGGACACCGTGCACCCCTCCACCCTGGAGCTGTTGGAGGAGCTGGGCCTGTACGAGCGGTTCGCCCGGCTGCCGCAGAGCAGGCTGGACGAGGTGGCCTTCCCGCTGGGCGGGGGCCGCACCGTGACCATCGCCGACTTCCGCAGGCTGCGGGGGCTCGCCCACCCCTACATCGCGATGGTCCCGCAGTGGGACTTCCTCAACCTCATCGCCGAGGCGGGTGGCGAGGAGGCGGCCTTCACCCTGCGGATGGACACCGAGGTGACGGGGCTGCTGCACGAGTCCGGCCGGGTGGCGGGCGTGCGCTACCGGAACCTCGACGGCGACGGGGAGATCCGCGCCGACCTGACGGTGGCCTGCGACGGGCGGTGGTCGCTGGCCCGCCGCGAGACGGGTCTGGTGTCCCGGGAGTTCCCGGTGGGGATCGACGCGTGGTGGTTCCGCTTGCCCCGTGAGTCGGGTGACCGCGCGACCCTGACCCCGCGTGCGGCCCCGGGCAGGTTCGCCGTGGTCATCCCGCGTGAGGGCTACCTCCAGATCGCCTACATCGGGCCCAAGGGCACCGACCGGGAACTGCGCGCACGCGGGATCGGGGCCTTCCGGCGCGACCTCGCCGAACTCATGCCGGAGCTGGCCGACCGGGTGGGGGCCCTGCGGTCCATGGACGAGGTGAAGCACCTGGACGTGCGGGTCAACCGGCTGCGCCGCTGGCACGTGGAGGGCCTGCTGTGCATCGGCGACGCGGCCCACGCGATGTCGCCCCTCGGGGGCGTGGGGATCAACCTCGCCGTGCAGGACGCCGTGGCCGCCGCGACGCTGCTGGCCCGGCCGCTGAAGGGGAGCTCGCTCACCTCCCGCGACCTGGCCGCGGTGCGCAGGCGGCGGATCGTGCCGACGGTCGCGGTCCAGACGCTCCAGCGCCTCATGCACCGGGGTCTGGCCGAACCGATCATCGGGGGCGAGCGGCAAGGCCCGCCCAAGCCCGTGCTGGCGGCCCTGGACCGCGCGCCCTGGTTGTCGTTCGTGCCCGCCTACCTCATCGGCAAGGGCCTGCGCCCCGAGCACATACCGGGGTTCGCCCGCCGCGGCCCCGCACGCGCGGCCCGTTAGCGGCGCCAAACCCGCCATCGTAGTTCAGGGCCACTGGCGTCACACCGGCCACGGTTCCGGTCGGTCCACCAGCGGATCGGAGACGCGCCAGGAGGGGTGCGGCCGAGGCGCGGGGGTCAGGAGATGTCGGGGACGCGCTCGCCCCTCGGGACCGGCCCCGGGGAGGTCCCGGCGCCGAAGGGGCTGCCGCCGAGCTCCTCGCGGTGGTGCGGGGTGAGCCAGCCGCGCGGATCGGGTCCGGCGGCGACGATCCGCGTGGGGTTGATCCCCGTGTGGACCCAGTAGTAGTGGATCCGGACGTGGTCGAGGTCGGTGGTGTCGCCGAACCCCGGGGTCTGGAACAGGTCGCGGGCGTAGGCCCACAGCGCCGGGTACTCCGACAGCTTGCGGACGTTGCACTTGAAGTGGCCGTGGTAGGCCGCGTCGAAGCGCACCAGGGTGGGGAAGAGCTTGATGTCGGCCTCGGTGATCGAGTCCCCGACCAGGTAGCGCCGACCGGAGAGGCGCTCCTCCAGCGCGTCCAGCCTGGCGAAGACGGCGGCGACCGCGGCGTCGTAGCGCCTCTGGTCGGGGGCGAACCCGGCCCGGTACACGCCGTTGTTGAGGTCGGTGTAGACCTCCCGGGACAGGGCGTCGATCTCGTCGCGCAGCGCGGACGGGTACAGGTCCGGGGCGCCGTCCCTGACCAGGCCGTCCCACTCGGTGTCCATGTCCCGGACCAGCTGGTCGAAGTCGTTGGTCACCAGGTGGCCGCTCTCCACGTCGACCAGGCCGGGGACGCTGACCCCGCCGTCGTAGGAGGGGTCGCGCGCCAGGTAGGCCTCGCGCAGGGCGTGGATGCCCAGGACGGGGTCCCTGTCGCCGGGGCTGCCGGTCGCCTCGGTGAACACCCAGTGCGGGTCGCCCTCGATGACCTCCTGTCGGGGGTCGGTGACGGCCAGGGAGACGGCCTGTTCCAGACCCATGAGCCTGCGGGTGATGACGACCCGGTGCGCCCAGGGACAGGCGCGGCTGACGACCAGGCGGTAGCGGCCCGGCTCGGCGCGGCGGCCGAAGCGGCCGTCGGCGGTGACCCGGTCGGCGAAGGCCGCCGGGTCGCGGGTGATCTCCTCGGTGGGCATCTGGTTGGCCCTCATCTGCGGCCCCCTCATCACGCTTGCGGGACGCGGCCGGAGCCGCGCACATTGTCCGTGCAGTGTACGGAGTCGGCTCCGGCCGTCCGCGCCACGACACCTGGGTGCGGGCCCCGGGTCAGGAGCTGTCCCTGGGGCGCCAGCTCCTTCCGCGTCCCGCCTTCTTGGGCTTGCGGAGCAGGGGCCGGGACGGCTGGGACCCGTCCGACTCCGCGCCCTCGGTGTCCGGCACGGGGTGCTCGGCGACGGCTCCGGCGGGGGCGGTGGCGTTCCTGCGTTCGGCCCTGGTGCGCCTCTCCAGGCGCTCCGCGCGGCTGGTGAGGGGTTCGGCGCCGGACGCGGCCGCATTCTGGGCGCGGGCGCGGGCCCGCTCGGGGCGGGCGGGCTGGTCCGGGAGCGGGGGCTGCTCGGACCGCGCCACCGGGGCGGACGGGGACGCCTGAGCCGCCGGAGCGGACGCGGTCCCGCTCGGCTTCGGCAGGCGGGAGCGCACGGCGCGCTTGGCGGCCTTGCGGACGGGGGCGGCCTCTTCCTCGGAGGTCGGCTCCTGCTGGGCGGGCGCCGTGCGCGTCTGCTGGGACGGGCGTTGGGCGCGGGCTGGAGAGGCGACCACCGACGGAACCGTGCCGGTGCTCGGACGCCCGGGGGCGGGCCTGGCGGGCTCGGACTCCGGCTCCGGCTCACGCCGCTCGGCGGCGGGCCTGGCGGGGACGGCCTCCTCGGACGCGGGGCGCTGGGCTGGGGGCTCGGCGGGTGCGTTCTCCTTCGGCTGCTCCGTCTGTGCCGGAGCGGTGACCTGGGCGGACGCGTTCTCCCGGGGCGCGGCGGGCTCGGACGCGGTCTCCTCGGGCGCGCGCTGTGCCCGGGTCGCGGACGGCGCGGGCGCGGACAGCTCGGCGGCGTACTGTTCGGCGGAGGGCCGTTCGGACGGGGACGCCATGGGGGCGCCCTCCTCCTGTGCGGACCGCTCCGACGCACGCTGCTCGGGCGCGGACTCCTCGGCGGCGGCCTTCTCCGGAGCGGATTCGGAGGCGACGGGCCGCGCGGACTCGGACGGTCCCGTCACGGTCTCCCGGGAGACCCGTTCCTCGGAGGCGAGCTGCTCGAACGCGGACAGGTCGGACGTGGCCTCCTCGGCGGCGGACGGCTCGGAGGCGGAGCGGCCCGCTCCGGTGTCCGCGGGTTCCGCGTCCGTCCGCGCGGTGGCCGCGCGCTCGGACGCGGACGGCGCGGGCGCGGACTTCCGGGACTCCGTTACCTCGGGAACGGACCGATCGGCGGTGGACGGCTCGGACACAACCCTTCGGGACTCCGCTTCCTCGGACGCGGACGAGGAAGGCCGCGTCGTGCTCTCCTCCACGGCGGGCCGCCCGATGACGGAACCGTCCGACCGGGCGTCCGGTCGCGCGGAGACCTCCGACTCGGCCCCGGACCGCCCTGTGTCGGTCGGCTCGGCCTCGGACCACACGGCGCCGGCCTGCTCGGGGACGGACGGCGCGGCGTCGGCCGACTCGTCCTCGGTCCGGGCGGTGTCGGCCTTCCCGACCGCGGGCGCGTCGGTCTCCCAGAAGTCGGTGTTCCAGACGTCGGCGTCCCAGAAGCCCTCCTCCGAGGCGTCGGCCGCCTTGGCCTTCCTGATCCCCTTGGTCCTCCTGGGCTTCGCGGCCGTCTCGGTCTTCTTCTGGTCCTTCTCGCTCACAGCGGCATCAACCGCATCGACCGACTCGATCGACTCAGCCGTCTCCACCGGTTCGTTCGTCTCCGCCGTCTCAACAGCGGTCTGCTCCCCCAGGGCGCCGAGGAACGGCTCCGCGAAGGAACCGGCCTCCTCCACCGCGACGTCCGGAACGGTCTCCGCGGCGGCCTCCGGGCTCGGCACCCGGTCCCCGGTCTCCTCCAGGGCGGGCGAGGAGTGGCGGTAGGCGCGGACGGCGTCCATGACCTCCTCCGCGGTCGCGCCGGGCCAGGAGCAGTGGAAGACCGGGTTGAGCGGAGGGCTGGTCTCGGTGATGAGACCGTCCTCCTCGATGACGCAGCTTCCGCCGAGCGGCCAGCGGCCCAGGACCACGGCCGTGATGCCCTGCTGCTGCCCGTGCAGCAGCAGACCCGACAGCGCGGTCTCGTGCTCGGAGGTGGGCGAGGTCACCAGGGCCAGGGGCGTGTGCGGCCGGTCCCCCGGCTCCTCGACGATCTGGTGCAGCTCGCGCTGGAGGACGGTCAGGGCCTCCTCCATCGTGCCGACCATCCGCACGGGCTCGCAGGGGTGCGCGCGCAGCAGGTCGCGGCCCCGGTCGCCCACCAGGCGGGAGGCCTCGGCCTCGGTGAGCAGCACGCGCACGGCGTCGCCGTTGAGGCGGTCGAGCGCGTTGACGATGAGGCGCCGGGCGGCCCCCGCCGCACCCGGCCCGGTGATGCCGAGGCCGGGCACGTGGTCGAGTTCCACCGTCACCCGCTCGTCGATCTCGTCCCCGGGGGTGGGGCGGGGCGGCGGGGCGGTCAGGGCCAGGCGACGGGGCGCCCTCGGCAGGCGGGGCAGGCTCAGGCTGACGCCGGGCATCCGGACGCCCCGCTTGCCCAGCAGGTATCCCCCGGCCAGGCCCGCGAAGGCCACCGCTCCGGTGACGGCTCCGTCGGGGATCTCCACGACCAGCACGTTCTCGCCGTCCTCGGCGGCCTCGGCGGCGGCAGCGGCCGCCGCCTCCACGGGGTCGTCCTCCTCGACGGGGGCAGCGGTCTCCCCGGCACCGGCACCGGCACCGGCACCGGCACCGGAGTCCGGCGTCTCGGCGGCCATCACACGCGACTGGAGGGAGGTCGGCTGCGGAACGACGGTGTAGGTGACCTCGGCCCTGCGCTGGGCGGCGGCGCCGCCCTCGCGGGGCTGCTCGGAACCGACGCCCTCCACCTCCATCTCCGGGGCCTCCTCGCCTAGGACCTCGTCGAGGTGGTCGGCGACCGCCTGGGCCCGGCGCTCGGACAGCTCCTGGTTGGTCTGGGCGTTCCCACTGGGGTCGGTGTGACCGGTGATGCGCACGGGCGTCTCGGTGTCACCGTAGGAGTCGATCATCTCCGCGACCGGTGCGAGGTCGTCGCGCATCTGCTCGGTGAGCTCGGCCGAGCCGACGCCGAAACCGGAGACGGTGCGCACCCGCTCGACGGGCTGCGCGGACGGGGCCTCCTCGGGGGCGGGGGGCGCGTCGGCGTCCTGCTCCCCGTCCGCCTCGCGGTCCTCCTGCGTGGTGACGGTGTCGGCGAACGCGGTGGCCGGGGCGACCGCCACGGTTCCCACGGCGGCCGCCGCCACCACCTGGAGCGGTCCGAGGGGGCGCAGCCTGCGGGGCATGCCGCGCAGGCGGGCGAAGGTCTCCACGACCAGTCCGGCCGCGTACAGGCCCCACAGAGCCCACAGCACGGTGATGAGCAGGGCGGTGAACACACCCGGCGGCAGACGCCAGCCGCGCAGGTGCGCCGCGGCCACGGCCCAGGAGTCCGGCAGCTCCGGCCAGGGCAGATGCCACAGGAGCAGGTAGGGGATGCCGAGCAGGATCGCCGCTGCGAGCAGGAGGGCGCTCAGCCGTCGGATCTGGGTCATGTCCGCCTCACTGGAGCTAGGGAGTCGGCTGGGTGTGGGGACGTGCGCTGGCCGTGGCGTCGACGGTGGTCGAGCCCATCGGCAGGAGGGTGAAGGAGTAGTCCACCGAGCAGGTCACGGTCACGGTGTCACCGCTGACCGCGACCGTACCGGTGGCACCGGCGGCGCTGAGGAAGGACTGCGCGGCGGCCGAGGCCGCCGAGGGGTCGAGGGCGACCTCACTGGTGCCCTCGCGGTAGGAGGACCAGTCGAGCTGCTGGACTCCCGCCCGGGCCGCTTCCTGGGCCAGGGTGGCGGCCTCGTTGCGTGCGCGCATCAGACCGCCGCCGTCGGTGACCAGGCCCAGGCAGAGGATGAAGGCCGAGGCCATGACGACGACGAACGCCGTGGCCTGGCCCCTGTCGTCCGTGCGTCTCACGGCTGCCCCCTGAAGGTGTCGATGACGACGGTGGCGTCACCGGTGATCGTCATGGTTCCGGGGACGCCCAGCCCGGTCAGGCCGTTCAGCCCGACGCGGCACTCGACCACGGCGGTGACCGCCCCTCCGGGGGTCAGACCGCCGTGGTCGAGGCTGACGGAGTGGTCGCCGCAGGCCAGGCCGTTCTCAGCGAGGGAACTCGCGGCGGTGCTTGAGGCCGCCCCCTCTGCGGCTGCGACGCTGCGTTCGAGGGAAGCGGCTCGCGCAGCGGAGTGCGCCACCTGGTCAGCGGTGGAGTTGGCGTCCGCCACCCTCCCGGCGAGCACCATGAGCATGGCGAACGCCAGGAGGGCGGGGGTGAGGAGTGCCAGTTCCGCCGAGGCAGAACCCCGGTCACCACGTCCGGTTCCCACCACGCGTCCGGGGTTCACGGGGCGGCCTCCGCAGGAACGAAACGCTCCACGGGCGCGGTGACCTCATGACCCACGGGCCAACTGAGGCCGGGGATGATGCTGGGCACCTCGGCGTCCACCACCACGCGTACCTCCTCCGCACTGCGGTTGACGGATACGTCGAGGCCGGAGAGGAAGGAGCTTCCTCCCCCCTCGACCACCGACGCACCACCACCCGCTGTGCGCGACTGCTCGGCGGTCCTGCGGGCAATGTCGGCAACGACGTGATCACCGTGCATCCACAGGGCCGTCTGGATGACGAACAGGACCAGGAGCAGCATGAGAGGTGCGGCGACCACCATCTCCGCACTACCGCGGTCATCCTGCGAAGAGCGCAAGGTCAGCTTCCGGTGATGGAATTGGCTCGCTCCATTACTGCGTTGCTGATAATGGCAACCGCCCCGATGGCCATGGCCACCAGTAGGGCCGTGACAATGACTGCCTCGGTGGAGTAGCCGTCGTCCCTGCGACTGAATAGCAACGAGCTGAGGTAGGCGGTGAAGCGCTGCATCAGAAGTCTCCAAGACGTGTGGGTTTTTCATGCGCTGAACAGGATGTGGCTCATCGCCGGGTAACCCAGCAAAGCCAGGAAACCGACAAAGAGCAGAACGACCGGAAGGCTCATCCGCTCGGTGGCGGACTGCGCCTCGGCGTCCATTTCGGAAAGGAACTGGGTCCGCAGCGTCTTGGCCTTGGCAGCCAGAGAGCTACGGATACGCGCACCGTCGGCTCCGGCCAGTTGCAGACTCGCCGCAAGCTCGGCGAACTCGGGGGTGTCGTATCGATCGCCGAGTTCACGCAGCGCTGTCCAGGGCGGCTGGCGCATCAGTGCCGCTTCGCGCAGGCTCTCCCGAATGCGCACCATGGCCCATCCATTGCCCGCCGCACCCGCGTCGGCCAGTGCTCCGTTGACGCCCGCGCCTCCAGCCAAGGACACCACGACCAGGTCGGCGAAGCTGGCCAGGGCTCGGCGCATACGCTCTCGGCGTTTGTCCGCCTCGTCACGCAGCGACAGATCGGGAGCGAACCAGGCGACCAGAGCAAACGCCACCCACATAGCCCCCGCGATGGTGGCGGACGACAGAACACCTGTCAGGGAGAGCATGCCGCCCAAAAGAGGGGGGAATGCCAGTCCCAGTACCAGAGCGGTGAACTTCTCCGCGAGATAGGACTCCGCTGAGCGCTCACACACTCGCAGATTGCGGCGTGTGCGGGGCCCGGGCATACCGAAGCCCTCCAGGGCCGGGACTCCGATCTTTCCCAAGCGCGTCAGTACACCGGTGTTCGGCCCCGCTGCCACGACAGGACGGGGAGGCGGTGGAGCGGCCAGGCGCTCGGCGAGCGTAGGCCTGGCCCAACGGGCTGCGAAAAGCGCCCACAGGGCCAACCCAAAGGCGACACCCGCGAGAGCGGCAGCCAGAACGGGAGTCATCGGGCGGCCTCCGGAGTGCGGGAGGGGGTGGATGCGAGCACTCGCGGTCCTAGGTCGAATTTGGACATCCTGGCTAGCCAGACCAAGGCGACCGCCCACAGTACGCCGATACCCGCGAGCACCAACTGACCGAGAGGACCGTCGAGCGGTTCCAGATAACTGGCGTTGAACAACAACAGGAACGCGGCCATACCTAGCGTCGTACCGACGATGATCCGCGTGGAGGTACGCAACCGCGCGCGACTGGCGGCCACCCTCACCAACATCGCCGCCTGTTCACGCGCGGCCTCCGCCAGGCTGCCCAGCAGCGTGCCCAGGTCGGTGGCGTGCCGGGTCGCCGCGGTGGTCAGCGCGGCGGCCACCAGATCGGCGGTCGGGTTGTCCACCTCATCGGCAAAGGCCCGCAACGCCCCCTGCGTGGGCTGACCGGCGCGCAGCCGCTCCGCCAGCCTGGCGACCGGCTCCCGCACCGGCTCGGGCGCGATGGGCACCGTGGCGGCCACGGCCTGGTGCAGACCGGCCGCACCGGCCATCAGGTCGCGCAGCATCTCGGTCCAGGCCGCGACGGCCTCGACCCCCGCCACCTGTTTCTCATGACCGCGGTCGGGTCCCAGCACCGCCGGACCCCACCAGCAGCCCGCGGCGGCGAGCACACCGGCCACCGGCCACCCGGTGACGAACCAGACCAGCAGGCCGCCGACGATCGCCGCGACCAGCCTCAACGGCCGCTGCTGACCGAACAGAAGCGCCCGCCACTGCGGAACCCGCGAGGTACGCGAGTTACCACTGGACGCGGCCAGCGACGCCAGGGCCAGCCACAGCCCCGCGCCGAGCAGGACGCCCGCGGCGGCGACAAGCAGAACAGGGGTCGTCACCGCGCCCACCCCACCGTGTCCGGGCTCAGCATCGCCGGGTCGAACCCGGCCTCGGCCAGGGCGTCGAGCGTGTTGGGGCTGGGCGGCGCCGCGGGCAGGGGCCCGTTGCGGTCGCGCCGGTAGATCTCGTTGGAGACCACGTTCTGCCCCTCGGCTCCCACCACCTCGCGCACGCTCGTGACCATGCGTCCGCCCGTGGGCAGTGCCGACACGTGCACGACCAGGTGCACGGCGGCGGCCACCAGGGAAGCGGTGGCGTCCAGGGGCAGGCGCTCGGCGGACTGGGCGGCGTAGGCGCCCAGCTTGGTGAAGGCGCCCGCGGAGTTGGCGGCGTGCAGGGTGGTGAGGCTGCCGTCGTTGCCCTGGCTCATGGCGTTGAGCAGCGGGACGGTCTCGTGGCCGCGCGTCTCACCGACGATGACCCGGTCCGGCGACATGCGCAGGGCCGTGCGCACCAGGTCGGCGATGGTGATCTCGCCGACGCCCTCGACGTTGGCCGGCCGGGCCTGGAGGGCGACGCAGTCGGGGTGGGCGTCGCGGTCGCGGTCCAGCCCGAGTTCGAAGACGTCCTCGATGGTGACGAGGCGTTCGTCCACGGGGATCTCGGCGGCCAGGGCCCGCAGCAGGGTGGTCTTGCCCGCGCCGGTGCCGCCGGTGATGACCATGTTGCGGCGGGAGCGCACCCCCGCGCGCAGCAGGGCGACCAGGATGTCGTCGATCGTGCCCAGTCCGTGGAGCTGTTCGAGGGTGGTGCGGCCGTAGCGGTGGCGGCGGATGGACACCGAGGGCTGCCGGGCGACCTCCATGACCGCGTTGAGGCGCTCGCCGCCTGGCAGCTGCATGTCGAGGATGGGCGCGCCCGGGTCGAAGCGGCGCTCGCCCGTGGCGGACTCCGACGCCAGGCGCCGGACCAGGGCGACGACCTCGTCGGGGTCGTCGAAGAGGGAGTCGTGCCGCTCGCGGCTGCCGTCGGCGCGGCGCACCCACACGTGCACGCCGTTGATGTTGATGTTCTCGATCCCGGGGTCGTCCAGGAGCGGCTGGAGGGGACCGAGACCGCACACCCGGGCCAGGGCGCCAGCGGCGACGGAGGCCTCGGTCGTGGCGTCGAGCACCTGCCTGCCCTCGGACAGGGCGCGGCTCGCGTCCTCGTCGAGGATCTGGGCGATGACGCGTTCGGCGCGGGCGCGGTACTCCTCGGGCGTGTCCTCGGGTTGGCCGCGGGTCTCCTCGCTCAGCCGCCGGGTGGCCTCGGTGACGGTCCGCTCCACGCGGTCGGCCACGGTGCGGGCCCGGTCGGTGTCCAGGAAGTATCCGTCGGTGATGTCGTATCCGGCGTCGTGTCCGCTGCTCATGCGTGGACCCCCGTCGCCTCGGGCGCGGGCGCCGGGGCTCCGCTGCCGTCGGCCGGCTCAGCGGGGCGGACGCCCTCGGCGAGGTCCTTCGCCAGACGCGCCGCCGCCTTCAGCAGGGGCCTGCGGTGCGGCTTGCGCGGGTTGGCCTCCCCGCGCAGGAAGGCCGCGGAGCGCGCGTCGTCGGGGAGCCGCCCCCACACGCCCGGGCCCAGCGCGCCCTCGATCTCGCGGACGTTGCCGGAGCCGCCGACGACGACGGTGCGCAGGCGCGGCAGGCTGCGGGTCAGGGCCTCGGAGGCCTCCTTGGCCCGGCGCAGCTGCGCCAGGTCGTCGGCGACGAGCAGCAGTGCCTCGTCGGCCCACGTGGCCAGTGCGGCGGCGGACGCGCCGGGGGTCAGGCGGCCCAGGTCCAGGACGACCGCGGGCCCGTCGGCGGAGACGAGCACGCCGGGGTTCTGGGCGAGCAGGCGCACGGCGCCCTCGGCGCGGTCGGCGGTGACGGGCGCGTGGCACACCGACAGCCCTCCGGGGAGGATCTGGGTGTGCGCGGCCAGGTCGGCGGAGGCCCCGCCGTGCCGGGCCGCGGCGGCCAGGCCGGTCAAACCGGGGTCCGGCTGGAGGCGGCGCCAGGTGGCGACGTCGCCGCCGGAGGCGTCGGTCTCCACCAGGACGGCTCCGGCCCCGCCGGGCCAGACCGCGGCCAGCGCCATGGCCGCGCAGGTGACGCCGGGTGCTCCGCCCAGGGAGAAGAGCGCCACGGTCCGGGGCATCACGCGCCTCCCCGCGGGTTGACCTGGACGACGCTGACCCGCTCGACGGCGGCGGCCGAGGCGATGGCGGCGGCGTCGGCTGAGGACGCGACGAGTTCGAGTTCCACCGAGCCGTCCTCGGCGGCGGAGGGCTGGACGTCGCGCACGAGCGCGCGGTAGGCCTCCACTCCGCCGCCCGTGGCTCCCTCCTCGGGGTGGACCACCACGGAGACCGCGGCGCCGGGGCCGATCGAGGCGGGGAAGCGGCCCACGCGCAGGGCCACGCCGAGCACGGCGCGGTCGCGCTCGGGGAAGGCGGCCTCGGTGCCCAGGGCCGCCTCGGGGAGGAGGCCGCCCTCGGTGACGGGCACGGTGAGGGTCTGGCCGACGGTCGCCTCCAGGCGGTCGGCGCCGACGAAGGAGACCCCGTCGGCGACGGAGATCCGCGCGACCCGCAGGTCCTCCGCGGTCACCACGTGGCCCGCGGGCAGGTCGGTGTCGGCGACGAGCACGCCCTGCCGGTCGTCCATCTGCTCAAGGGCCACAACGCCGCTCAGACCGCCCGCGGTCATCATGCCCAGGGCCAGGACCAGCCACCGCCAGCGGCGGGGTCCGCTGCCCAGGAGCCGCACCGGAGGGGTCTCCCCCTGCCGCGGGGAGGCCGCGGGGGCCGGTGCCGTCTTCGTGTCCACCACGTCTGTCGTCTTCTTTCGGTGTTAGCGGTTGCCGGTGCCGGTGACCAGGCCCTGGGATTCGGCCACCTGGAGTTCGACCTGCGAGGTCGTGGTGAGCGGGTCGAACTCGCCCGTCGCGCCCTCGGCGAACTCGCCCTCGGTGATCTCCCAGCCCACGTTCCATCCGACCTGGACGGTGACGGGGTAGGCGCCGCCGGGCTGGCCGTCGGAGGGCAGGGTGTAGACGTGCCCGCAGTCGGGGGAGGCCGACTCGGGGTCGTGCACGGCCGGGTCGAAGGGCGTCCCGGGGCCCTCGCAGCTGATCTGCGTGCCGTCGCCCAGCGTCCAGACGGTGGAGACGGGGCTAGCGCTGACCGTGAAGGAGGAGTCCCGGAGCTCGGCGGAGGCCTCGGTGGCCTCCCAGTCCTGGGACTCCACCCACAGCCACACGGGGGTGTTGACCAGGACCAGGGAGTCGCTGCCCGGGGAGGTCTCGATCCGGGGCGGGGGCAGTTCGAAGGAGGCCATGGCCTCCTGGAGGGCGGTGACCATGTCGGTGCCCTCCTGCCCCTCCTCACCGTCCTGCTCGTAGTCGATGGACTCCCAGTCGATGGCGCTCCAGTCCACCTGGGACCAGTCGATCGCGTCCCAGTCGACGTGGGCGTAGGGGTCGTCCTGGGCTCCGGAGCCGCCGGAGCCCCCCGAGCCGCCCGAACCGCCAGAGCCCTGCTGGCCCGCCTGGCTCTGCCACCAGCGCAGCAGGATGGAGCAGCCGTTGCCGCCCGAGCTGCCGCACTCGATCTGGCCGAGGAAGGAGCCGTCGTCGGCGTGCGCGGGGGCGGTGGCGGCTCCGGCCGCCAGCAGGGTCAGTACCGCGGCCGTGGCCGCGGGTCGTACGAGTCTCAGCATGATCCCGCTTCCCAGATCCTGAGGTCGGACACGCGCCAGGCGAGTCCGTCGTGAATGAGTGTGGCCTCGACGAGGCGCGGGCCCTGCCCGGAGGAGGCGCCCATGCCGAGGTTCCAGCCGGAGTCGTCGAGGCAGTCGTCGACCGTCGCGCTGTCGGGTCCCTCGACCGCGGCGACGGGGTCGAGGACGGGTTCGCCGGTGACCTGGGCACCGGCGGTACGGGCCCCCTCCAGGGCCGCGCTCATGAGGGCGTAGGCGCCGCCCACGGCGTAGTCCCGGAGTTCGGGGGGGACCTCGCCGCCCTCGTGGGAGGCGGCCACGACCGTGTCCCACATGCCGGTGTAGGCGGCGAGCGCCGCGGCCTCCTCGTCGCCGGACGGGGCGGCCGGGGAACTCGGTGCGGCCTCCGCCCCGGAGACCGCGCCCTCGGAGACCCCGCTCTCGGAGGATGAGCAGCCCGCCGCCAGGGCGAGGACCGCGCAGCATCCCGCGATCGCGGCCGCGCGCGGGACGGTGCCGGTTCTTCTCACGGCTGTCGTCATCGGTGCGTTCTCCACTGCCGGGGAAGGGGAGGGGTGGTGCAGCATGGCGGAACCGACCCGGTGAACGGGCCCTTTCCCTTCCGACGAGGGGCGGGGGCGGTCTCCTGCGCCGGGAGGTCACGGGACCGGACGCGGAGGCCGTTGAGCGGAACGGGCGGAGGAGGGGACCCCTCGCCCGGGTTGCGGTCCGCCGCGGGCCGGCGTGACCCGAGTCGCGCGGGCGGAGCCCGAGGACTGACCGAAACCACGTGGTATTGGTTGGGTTTTATCTGTCCTTGCGTGAGCTTATAGAGAAGTCGCCTGCCGTAACAACCCCCCGTGCCCCTTCTGTGACTGTGGACCGGCGGAACTTCCGGACATCAGCCTCACGGCACCCAGAGAAGAACACGCATCCGCGGCCCTGCGACAAACACACGCAAAACAACATCTGAACGACACCGCTGTTGGAGCCGGTTTCCCCGTCTCCGACCCGCGGGACTGGCCGGAGACGGGGCGGGGAGGGCGCCGCGGTGTGGAGCGCGACACATCCGTCGGCCGCCGGACGCGTCCGGCGGCCGACGCGTCCGTCACCGGGAGTGTCCGGCACCGGACGGGGTCAGACCACGCGCACGCGCGGTCCGCGTCCGCGCAGCCTCCGGACGTCCTCGGGGTCGGTGCCGGTGTCGGTGATGAGGCAGTCCACCTCGTGCAGCCGCGCGAAGCGGGAGATGCGGTCGCCGCCGATCCTGGTGTGGTCGGCCAGCAGCACGGTCCTGGACGAGGCCCGCACCATGGCCTGCCTGGTCATCACCTCCGCGGGGTCGGCACAGGTCAGGCCCCGCCCGGGGGACACCCCGTCGGCGACGATGAAGGCCACGTCGACGTGGAGCTGCTCCAGCAGGCGCACGGAGGCCAGCGTGGTCCCGGCCGCCGCGCTCACCCGGCCCCCCAGGAGGTGTACGGAGAGGTCGCGGCGCGAGGCCAGTGCCAGCGCGGCCGGGACCGAGTTGGTCAGGACGCTCAGCCCGCACCCGGCGGGCAGCAACCACGCGATCCGCTCCGCCATCAGCCCGGCGTCGAGCATGATCACCCCGTCCCTCGGCAGTTCCTCCAGGGCGGCCCTGGCGATCCTGCCCTCGGCGGCCGAGAGCCGCCCCGTTCCGGACGGTGTCGTCGTGGCGCTCACACCCGCTGCCTGCCTGACAACCGTGGCGCCACCGCTGAGACCACTCACAAGGTCCTCCGATCCGTCGATGGTCAACCCCTCGGCCGGGGGAGCGACGGGCCCCGGCCCGGCGAGTGAATGCGATCGGGTCCTCTGCTTCCTCACGAAGAAAGCATCCCGGCCGAAGGGGAACGGTATGCGAATACCCCCGCTGTTCGGGGAAAACCGTTGCGAAATGGCAACGTCACCCTGGGTGCGGGCCTCGTACGGGAGCCGCCGACCTGCGGGTCGGGCACCGCGGCGGTGGCGAAGCGGCGGCGGGACGGAGGGAAATCCGCGACAGGGCCTCGTACCACAGCCGAAGAGGACACAAGGCAACGCACACGGACGGGAACGGAAACATAAGTGCAACTGCTTCCACATCTGGCCGCAATGGTGTTATTTTCATCTCTCCTGGGGGAGCGGTCGTGGAGGGGGGAGGGCTCGCATGCCGTTGGACGAGAACATGAGCGCCTCCCAACGCAAGGCGATCGAGGTCCTCACCGGCATCCCCATCCCCAAGGCGGGCATCAACACCCTGGGCCGCGGCTCTGAGGTCTACGCCGAACTCGACAAGCGCATCAAGGTCCTGGACGACCTGTTCGACCTCAGCCGCGTCCACGCCCGACGCCACTTCGACGGCCGCACCGCCCAACACTACGAACGCTCCCTGGACCAGTTCACCACCGGCGACAACGACTACGTCGGCTCCGCCCGCTCCAACGCCACCACCATGTCCAGCGAACTCTTCAAGGCCCGCGCCAACGTCGAGTACATGCACATGATGGTCATCGGCCAGTTCGTCCAACTCCTAGCCGAGATCGCCTGGGCCATCGCCACCGCCAAGTTCACCTTCGGCGCCTCCTTGAAGTGGATCCCCATCTTCAAGGCCATCCGCAGCCTGGCCATCCGCCGCATCCTGACCTGGCTGCTGATCACCGTGCCCGGCCACCAGATCATCAGCCAGATCTTCGCCAGCATGGACAGCATCATCCAACGCATCCAGATCGGACGAGGCACCCGCCACCACAAGGACCCCAACCTCACCCGCAGCGCCCACGTCGGCGCCACCATCGAAGGCGCCCTGTCCGCCGTCTTCTCCGCGGGCATGGACGGACTCTTCAGCAAACAACTCACCGACCTGTTCAACGACCGCGTCGCCCGCATCACCGACCTCCCCGACCCACCACCCCTGGTCCGGACCGACCCCGACGGTGGAGGACCGCCCCCGGCCGGCCCCGTCAACGACACCCCCGACGCTCCGCCGCCCGGCCCCCCCTCCGGGGGAGGACCCGACGGGCCGCCCACCAGTCCCGTCAAGGACACCCCGCCTCCCGGCAACCCCAACCGCGACACCGACACGCCACCACCGCCCGGCGGCGGACCCGACGGGCCGCCCTCCGGACCGGTCAAGGACGACCCGCCGACCACCACCCCCGACCGGGGGCCGGACTCCCCCGCGCCCAAAACCACACCCGAAACCACACCCGCTCCCAAGGACGGGCCGCTGCCCCCGCCCTCGTTGAACAAGGACCTGGCCGAGGTCTTCGTCCGCCACAAGGACGAGTTCCTGGTCCCCTACAACCCCGCCAGCCCCATCGGCGCGGGCGTCTTCGACAACGCCGCCAAAGCCGCCGCAGCACGCAACGAGTTCGCCGACCTGTTCGCCCGCCACTTCGGCGACCACATCGGAGACACCGCAGCACGCGACCTCGGACGCGACTACGCCGACACCCTCGCCCGCAACTGGACCGACCCCAACCTCGCCCAGCACCTGCGCGACACCATCGGCGACCGCCTGCCCCCCTCCACCCGCGACCACCTCTCAGACGTGCCGGTCACCCTCCAACAACCCCTCAACGACTACTTCTCCAAAACCAGCACCTACGCCCAGCAGACCGGTGGCAGCATCGGCACCGGAGCCCTGGAGGGCTACCTCGGCGAGGGCCTGGGCAGCATGGCCGACGGACGCGGCTGGGAGGCCTCCGTCTGGTCCGCCACATCCGGTGCGACCCAGGCGGGCATCCAGCAGGGCGCCACCGACGGCATCCTGCACGGCGTCGACCTGTTCAAGGACAAGGACAAACCCGACCTCGACACACCGCCGTCCCAGCCCCGGACCGAGAGCAACGGCGCGGACGACCAGGCGAACGTCCACACCACGCCCCCGCCGGGAAGGCCCGCGGACACGGAGTCCTTGTACGACAGCGACTCCGACTACGGCAGCGACACATCGTCCGTCTTCGACCGGGACGAGAACTCCTCGCCCTACGACAGCGACGACGAGGCCTCGCTGTTCGACACCGACGAGACCGCTACCCAGCAGGAGACCACCACCGAGAAACCGAACGGGAAACCCGGCCCCGACGCGCCCTCCGTCCCGGGACCAAGGGACGAACCACGGGGAACCGACTCCCCCACTCCCAGATCCGGCGACAACCCGCGGGAAACCGACTCCCACGACCCCAGGCCCGGCGACGCCCCACGGGGAACCGATTCCCCCGCCCCCGGGCCTGGCGACGCCCCCTTCCTGCCGGGCATGAACGACAGCCCCCTGAGCGTCAACTTCCTCAACGCCATCGTCCCCGACAACCCCATGGCGGCCGTGCCCCCCGGCGCCGAACAGACCACACCGAACACGGGGAACACCGGCGACCGCGACACCGCGGATCCGATTGACCGCTCCGTCCCCGAACAGGAGCAGCAGCAGAACACCGCTCCCGTCGCTGTGGCGCCCCCGGTCGGCCAGGCGGCTCCACCACCCGCGCCCGCCCCGCAGAACCCGACCCCCGACACCGGCCAGCGCCCCGCGTCCTCCGAGCGCGGCGGCGGACGTCCTTCCCAGAGCACCGGTGACACCAGCGCCCAGGACCCGTCCACCCGACAGACGACCGGCAACGGCCCCCAGGTCGCCACGGAGAGCGCGCCTCCCGCTATGGAGACCGCGACCACCGGCGACACCACCGGGCAGGACGACCAGGTCACCTCGACGGACGAACAGCGGGCGACCCCCCGCACCCCGACCGCCTCCGACGCACCCTCCCCGGCCGACGTCCCGCTTCCCCCACCCCCCGTCACCGAGAGCGGGCAGCCCCAGGACACGGAGGACACCGGGCACAGCCCGTCCGAACGCGGCGGCGAACAGCCCGAGGGCCGCGACGAGGACACCTCCCGCGACGACGACCACTCCCGGGATGGTGAGAGGGACCGGTCCGGCGACGGAAACGAGCGATCGGGCGAGGAGAACAGCGACCGCTCCGGAGACGGCGGGGACCGGGGCGACGGAGACCGCTCCGGGGAGGAGAAGGGCGACGGACCCGACGACGAGAAGGGCAAGGACGGCGAACGCGCGGACGACGACGCCGAGTCCGTGCACGAGGAGGAGTCCACCGACGGGAAGGACGGCCAGGAGCAGGGCGGCGAGCAGACCCCCGAGGTCACCCACGCCGAGACCGGCGTTTCGCGGGGACAGGAGACCCCGCCGGACCCGCTGACCACCGGGACCGGGGAGACGGCGGAGGAGACGGTGCGTCCGCCCGCGCCACCCGAGGCCGAGGCGTCCGAAGCGGCCCCGTCCCTGAACACGGACGGTGTCCCGCAGGATCAGGAGGCGCCGCGGCCCCGTCCGGAACCGCTCCCCGACGGGGAGGCCGGTCCGGAACGGAACGGCTCTCCCTCTCCCGTCCCCAGCAGGGAGACCGACCCGGAACGGAACAGCCCGTCCTCTCCCGTCCCCAACAGGGAGACCAACCCGGAACGGAACAGCCCGTCCTCCCCCGCCACCGTGGAGCCCCCAGCCACGGCCGACAGCCGGGAGACCTCAGCCCCGCCGACGGAGAACAGCGGGGCGCCGGTACCGGGCACCGGGGACGCCCCGCGCGCCGCCGAGGCCGCGACGCCCGACACGGCCGAGGACACCCCGACCCCCGCCCGGAGCGCGGACACGGACGCGCCTGCGGCACCGCCCGCCACCGGACCCGAGCGCGCGGCGGACACCGGCTCCCCCACCCCCGCACAGACACGCACCGACCCCGCCGTCTCCGGGATCGACCCGAGGGCCGACGCCCGCGCCGCGTCGGTCCTGGACCGCCTGCCCGAACTCACCCGGGCCCTCGCGGACAAGGACATCCCCAGGGCACGGGCGCTGGGCGCCGAATTCTGGAGATCACTGCGACCGGTCGACGGTCCGGTCCCGGAGAACCGCTCCATCCGCGAGGCGCGCACGCTCGCGCAGGCACTGGTGTACACCGTCTCCGACCCCTCCAACAGGCGCCTCCCGCTGAGCGGCGAGTCCATC
>NZ_KB906880.1:0-21005 GCF_000381685.1 Nocardiopsis sp. CNS-639 | reverse complement strand
CTGCCCCCCTCCACCCGCGACCACCTCTCAGACGTACCGGTCACCCTCCAACAACCCCTCAACGACTACTTCTCCAAAACCAGCACCTACGCCCAACAGGTCGGCGGCAACATCGGCACCGGAGCCCTGGAGGGCTACCTCGGTGAAGGCCTGGGCAGCATGGCCGACGGCAAAGGCTGGGAGGCCTCCGGCTACTCCGCGACCGCGGGCGCCACCCAGGCGGGCATCCAGCAGGGCGCCACCGACGGCATCCTGCACGGCGCCGACCTGTTCAAGGACAAGGACAAACCCGACCTCGACACACCCCCGCCCCAGACCCAGAGCAACGGCTCCGACAACCGGACCGACGACCGCACCGACCCCGGCGAAACCGACCCCTGGTGGCGCGGGGACGACGACCCCGGCCAGAACGGCAACCGGACCCCCGAACGCAACAGCGGCAACACCCCCGCACCCGCACCCGGCGACGGAACCCAGCAAACGGACGACCGCGACGGCGAACCCGCCCCGTCCTCGCGGGACGACGAACAATCCCTGTACGACAGCGACTCCGACAGCGACACATCCTCCGTCTTCGACCGGGACGAGAACTCCTCGCCCTACGACAGCGACGACGAGGCCTCACTGTTCGACACCGACGAGGCCACCCCCCAGCAGAACACCGCCAACACCAAGACGGACAAGGGGCCCGGCCCCGACGCGCCCTCCGTCCCGGGACCGCGGAACGAGCCGCTCGGAGTGGACTCCCCCCACCCCGGGTCCGGCCACGACCCCTTCCGGACGGGCACGAACAACGGCCCCCTGGCCGCCGACTTCCTCAACGCCATCGTCCCCGACAACCCCATGGCGGCCGCACTCCCCAACACCGAGCAGACCGCGCCCAACACGGGGAACACCGGCGACCGCTCCGCCCCCGAACAGGAGCAGCAGCAGAACACCGCCCCCGTCGCCGTCGCGCCTCCGGTCGGCCAGGCGGCTCCACCACCCTCACCCGCCCCGCAGAACCCGGCCCCCGACACCGGCCAGCGCCCCGCGTCCTCCGAGCGCGGCGGCGGTGAACGCTCACCCCAACGCACCAACGACACCACCACCCCCGACACCACCGCACAACAGACCACCGGCGACGACCTCCGGACCCCCGCAACAGACCCCACACCCCCACCCCAGACCCAGACCACCGGAAACACCACCGGGCAGGACGACCACGACAGCCCGACGAACGAACAGCACGCGAACCCCGACACCGTGAGCGTTTCCGAGCAGCGGACGGAGTCGGAGGACGGTCCGCCGCCCTCGCCGACCGCCGCCGACGAACGCGCCGACGAACGCGCCGACGAACGCGCCGACGAACGCGCCGACCACAGCGATACCACCGTCAGGACGGAGAGCGGGCCGCCGCCGCAGGCCGAGGACACCGATCCCCTCCCAGGGACGCTGGACGACCGCTCCCCAGAGCCCGCCCCTCCGGCCGACTCCCAGGACGACCGGGACGCCGTTCCGCCACCCCGTGAGGAGCAGGACGGCGCCCCTCCCATCGCGCCCGTCCCGCCGCCCGTCATGGCGCTCCCGCCCGTTCAGGACGGTCCGTCCGCCCCCGCGCCCGCCAACGGGCAGAGGTCCCCCTCCCCCCAGACCCCGCCGGACAGGATCACCACCGCGATCCGGCTCGGGGAGATGGCCTCGGCCAGCATCAAGGACGCGATCAGCGGCTACCAGCGCGCCCAGAACCTGGTCAGCCAGACCCGGGAGGCCGAGAGCCAGGGCCGCCCCGACGCCGCCGACCTGCGCGCCCAGGCCCACGAGGCACAGCGCCAGGCCAACGAGGCCTACCGGACCTACGACTTCCTCGCGCAGATGCAGGCCGATCTGCTGCGCACCGACCAGCCGGTCACCGTGATGACCGTCCTGGAGACTCCCGCGAGCCCGAGCGAGGACGCGGGACCCGTCCCCCTCGGCGGTACCGACGGGGACATCCCGCTCGGCCCGCTCGACACCGACTCCCCCGTCCACCAGGAGGAGACCGCACCGGAGGACGCACCACCGGAGGGGACGGCGCCGGAGGGCGCACCGCCGGAGGGGACCCCACCGCAGGAGCCCTCGGCCCCCACCTACAACGGCACCTTCACCCCGGACCGGAACGAGCCGTACGACCTGGGCTACCTGACCACGTCCAACCTCCTCGGTCCGAACATGCTCTTCGCCGAGCACCTGCACGGGTTCGTCGACGACGTCCTGACCAACACGCCGGACATGCCCGAAACCGCACGTCAGCAGATCCTGGACGGCGTGGCCGACATCCTCACGAAGGAGGGGCCGCGCCCCTTCCTCCGCGAGGGCGGGCGCACCGTCAGCGCCACCCACGACGGGCAGACGTGGAGCGCCGACATCGACCTGCGCTCACTCGACGGCGATTTCTACCACTTCAAGACCGAGTCCCTGAGCGGCGAGGACTCCAGGCACCTGAGGCTCCACAACGCCGGGCCCGGGGTGTCCTCCAGCGAATCCGGTTCCCAGAACGGGAGCGGCTCCGTCGGCGTCAAGTTCACGGGAAGCCCCATCTACCTGGCCAACGTCAGCGGCAGCGACGCCGGGCCGATCTTCTCCATCGGCGTACGCGGCGGCTCCCAGGTCCGGAGCACCGGCGGAACAGCCTCGGTCAGCGCCAATTCCAGTACCGGCATCGAACTGCTCGGCACCCCGAACGTCTACGTCAGCGACCTGCGTATGAAGGCGTCCGTCACCGGACCCGGCCTCACCGCGCCGCGTGTGCAGGAGGGGACCGCGTACGACGGGCTGATCATGAACCTGCCGGGCGAGGCGGTCTCCTCCGACGGTCCCCGGCAGATCACGCCCGACAACGGGAAGACGGACGCGAACGGGCACCACAAGCCGGTGAACCGCCCGTTCATAGGTGCCGGCCACCCGCTGGAGATCACCCGCTTCTCCCCGGCCCCACCGGCATCCGACGGCGGAACCGGTGGGAACACCGCCTCCGGCGACCGCGGTGACAGCACCGACACCGCGACGACGGGCGACGGCGGCAGACCGGGGCAGAACAGCCTCGGTACCTGGCTCGCCGACCACCTCCTCCCCCCTCCCAAGGGGAAGCGGGGCGGCGGCCACACCCCCTCCAGCAAGGAGAAGCGCAACGACGAGTACCGCGCGCGGATCGAGGCCGCCTTCGACAACGACCAGGTGCAGCAGTACCTGCCGCAGATGTCCAACGGTTCCGCGCACATCCGGGTCGACATCCCCGGGAGCCCTTCCCGGTACATGCGGATGTGGTCGGTGTCGACCCAGTACGACCGCAAGGACTTCGCCCCCGGCCTGGTCGACTTCGTGCACAGCAACACCACGGTCAAGAGCGTCTCCTCCGACGTGCAGCGCTCCACCACGGTGTCCGGTTCGATCGGCACCGGCTTCGGCATCTGGCTCGAACTGCCGGACGGCAAGAGCATCCGGCTCGAAGCACCCGCCGTGGAGTACTCGGCGTCGCTCAAGAAGAGCACGGGCACCACGCTCAACACCTCGGGGACGATCAGCGATATCGTGCACGCCCCGTCGGGCCACGCGGCCTACGACGTCAAGCGCGACTTCTACGTCCACATCCAGGGCGAGCCGCGACCGCACCGCTTCGAGGGCAATTCCGTCGAACTGCTCAGCGTCGAGGACGCCCGCCTGCTCAACGGCGAACTCCCCAAGACCCCGTCCCCGACCGACGGACCGGCCGCGCCGCCCAGGCCCCCGTTCCCGAACCTCGCGGTGGACCGCCCCACGAATCTGAGCGGGGCCACCGTGCTCGGGTTCGGCCACGTCCCCCCGCCCGCTCCGGAAAACAACAGTGGAACCACTGGCACCACCGGAAACGCCAACACCACAAGCAGCACCACAGGGAACACAGGGACCGACGACACCGGGGCCGCGAACACGACTACGGACAGGACCGGGAACGACGGCACCGACGGCGACACCAAGACGTACAACTCACCGGAGAGCTCGTTCTACGACGACCTGGCGTACGAAGTACTCAAAGGCATCTCCGAGAAGCACCCCGGTATGGTCATCCCGGACCTCGCGCGGACCAGGAAGGACTACGCCGTCCGCCCCAGCCACATGGAGCCGGACGCGGTCCGCAGCTTCCGCGAGCGCTGGGGCCTGCGCCGCAACGCGGACGTGGCGCGGGAGAACACCCAGAAGGTCAGGGACGCGCTCTCCGAGTCCCGCATCAAGAGCAGCAAGTCCGACCTGCCCTACGACGGCATCCCGGTCCGCCTCAGGGAAACCGCCGTGATCGACGGGAAGACGGTCCTCCCGGACAGGGGTCTGCGCCCCGACCACGTGACCCTGCGCGTCTACGGCGAATTCGGAAAACTCGAACACCAGTTCGAGACGACGGCCAGCGGAGGCGGCCGGTTCACCGGCTCGTCCGGCGTCACCGTCACGAAGGGGTCGAACCTCAACCACTCGCTGAGTTTCACCGTCGGCGGCAGTGTGCGCGACGACGCCAAGGGCGACGCACGCGGTGTTCCCGGCACGCTGGGGAACCCGATGGTCGCGCTGTTCACCTCCTTGGGCTTCGGAAGGGACTCCGCCCAGAGCATCTCCCGCAGCGTCGAGGAAACGGTCCTGTTCAACGGCGACTCCGACGTGTGGACGTCCCGCACCCGCTTCACCGCCCGGTTGTTCGAGAACGACGACCTCGGGATGACACGCGACGGCAGGTCCCAGCACGAACACGGGACACCGCTCCTGAAAGACGGGGGGATGGACACGCAGGTGGTCCTCCTCACGCCCAAGACGTCCCCGACGGCCCCGGACCCCACACGGACCGAGACCGACACGACCGGCACCGACACGACCGACGACTGGCAAGCGCTCCCGCCCGAGCGGGTGAAGGACATGCTCACCCTGAGGCCCACCCCGACGGGCGGCGGGCGGGGCGGCCTGTGGACCGCCGTCCGGGACGGGGCGGTGCACACCTGGGGACGCCTGTTGGGCGGGGGCGCCGATACCGCCACACCCTCCCAGAACACCGCCGCGCCTCCCGCGGGCACCACCGCGGTCACGGGCGCCGACGGCAACCAGACCGTCCTCACCGCCCCGCCGCCTCCCCCGGGAGGCACCACGGACACCACCACCGGTACGGCGCCGGAGACCGCTCCCCCCGGAGGCGAGAGGGGCGGGGACGGCTCCTCGAACGACCGGACGCCGCAGGACCCGCCGACCCTGGGGCAGCGCCGCGCCCAGGCGCTCCACCGCGCCGGTGCCTTCTTCGAGCACGTGAGAACCCATTTCGACGACAGCGACCGGACCTCCGGGCTGCGGGACCAGGTGTACCGGGCCCTCTCCGAGAACGGGTTCACGCGCAAGCGCGTGTCGTACCTCTCCCGGTCGCCCGGGAACGGTCAGCGGATCGAGGAGTCCCTGTCGTCGGAGGTACTCGCCACGGACAAGAGCACGACCAGCCGGTTCGGCTCCCGCTCCCGCCACGAGATGAGCAGCCGTCTCTGGTCACCGCACAAGGTCCGGGTCACCAACGTCACCAGGTCCGAGATGGGCGCCGTCACCGACTTCCGCCCTGTCGACGCCCAGATGCGGTGGGGCGGCGGCAGCGAGACGGCCCTGTCCGCGGTCTCCTCCCGGAGCGGCAGCCTCGGACTCAGGTTCGGCGGGGGCGGAGCCCGCAACCCGAACCCGCCCGGCTCCGACGACTCCCTGCCGAACCAGGCCGTCAGACCGATCCCGGTGTTCGGGACCTCCTTCTCCCGCACGTTCTTCTCCCGCAACAGGTCGCACAACCAGTCGTCCACGTTCTCGTCGTCGGTGCTGTTCATCCCGAACAACACCAAGGCCTACGCCTTCCGCGCCTCCGGCAGCATCACCCTCCTCACCGAGTCCCTGAAGAACTGGAGCATCGGCCCGACCCTGGACTGGAAGACCCTGTTCCGCGGGTGGACCCGTCCGGTCTCGGATCTGGCCTCGGGCTACGTGCACTCCCGCGACGCCCAGGAAGAAGGGATGGTCCAGGACCGGGCGACCCGCGACGGCGACAGCGTGGACCTGAGCCCCCACGACAACCCGGAGAAGCCCGAGAACGCGCGGGTGCGTCCCGGGTTCGAGAACAACGGCAGGCAGATCCAGCCCGCCGACCCCGAGGCCGCCGCCCAGGCCCTGGTGGACTCCCTCGCCTCGAACGGACTGGAGCTGACGCTCGGCGGCGGCCGGGAGGCCCTGCTGAAGCAGCTGACCACGCACCTGGCCCAGAACCCGGACCCCACCGCCCCGCTGCCGCTCAACGTCCGCGCGCTGGGCCCGGAGCCCACCTCGGACTCGAAGCCGCGGCCGCAGCGTTCGAGCTTCACGGGGAAGCTCTACGTGGAACTGATCAGGGACCCGAAGAGCACCAAGGTCTCGCACGTCGACCAGGCCGACTACTACATCGAGTCGCACACGGTGAAGGCGACCGACGCGCACTCGCGGAGCGACGAGACCAGCAGGACGGTGAGCTCGGACGGCGCGCTGCTGATACCTCCGCCCTACCCCCAGGACGACCAGGGGCCGGACGGACAGCCGGGACACCGCGCCCTGTTCACCACCCCCGCCGGGGAGGTCTCCGGGTCCAGCAACGACGGGCGCTCCTCCGGGCAGTCCCAGGACGACGCCCGCACCATCGAGCTGCACCTGAAAACCCCGTACGCGAAGGTCAGCACGGACACGACCCTCAAACTCAAACTCCAGTTCGACGAACCCAAGGGCGGGGAGAACGGCAGGAAGCCGCAATCGACCTACGAGGTCACCGCTGACAGCGGACGGGTCGACACGCTGTACTCGCTCGCGTACATGACCTTCGACCCCCCGGCGACGGACACCCCGGAAGGCGGCACGCAGGGAACCGGAACCGACACGCTGTCGCCTCCGCCGGCCCCCGCCGTCACCACGTCCACGGAAGGCACCGGCTCCACGCAGACCGCTCCCGCCGACCGGGACACCACTCCGGCACCGGAAGGCGGCGACACCACCGGCACCACCGGCGACCGGACCGGGAGCGGCACGACCGGCGACGACCGCGCCCCCGCGCCCGCGGAGGACGGCGGCACCACGCGGCGGTCCGGAGCCCCCATCTACGCCTCCCAGGCCGACGCGTTGCGCACGTGGACCCGTGAGGCGGGTCCACGTCCCGGCACCGACTCCGCCCTCGCACTGACGACCATGGTGCAGGACTACGGAAAGGCGCTGCGCGAGCAGGCCAACATCGTCGTCGCGCGGTCCGCCGGCTGGAAGCCGCCCGAGGGGAAGTCGGCCGAGGAGACGGCGAACGCGGCGCGGGCCCACCTCGCCGACGTCTACGGACTGGACCCGGTCTACAACGAGATCGACGCCAGCCTCAGCGACGAGGCCATCAAGGCGATGGACCCGTCGGCCTCACTCGATCCCGAGGGGGTGAGTTTCAAGGACATCGAACTCCCCGGGTGGATCGACAGGGTGGTGCGGAGCAACCACACCGAGTGGGGCGCCAAGGCCCTGCCGAGCACCCGCGGAGCGAAGATCCTGGACGCGCGGCCGGACGGCCAGCTCAGCGACTCCCGTGTCCGGCCCCGGACGGACAGCTCCGGCAGCTCCCACGGCGGGGGCCGGGGCTTCGGCGGCGGGTTCCGCCCCGCGGGGATAAGCACCGAGAGTCCCGTCTACGACCGCCACGAGGGCATCTACACCGGCGCAGCGGCCGCGAACACCGGCTCGTCCCACGGGGCCTCGTCGGGCTCCAACCAGACCGTCAAGGGCTACCAGGAGTCCGACCAGCTCCGCCAGGGGCCCTTCTACCTCGTGGAGCACGACGTCACCTGGGCGTTCGCCGCGGGCAGCAAGCTCACGGCGCCCGCCGCCTTCCACCTGAACGACCCGAGCCTTCCGCAGACCCCGCTCCACTCCCGGCCCACCCGGTGGATCGTGGACCAGACCACGATCCGGATGGCCAAGTGGTACTCGGAGGCCGACGCGATCGCGATGGGCTTCCTCACGCCGGACCAGGTCAAGGGCCTGGGCCCCGTCAAGGACGGCATCCACAAGGCGCAGGAGGAGTTCAGCAAGGCGGAGGCCAAGTACGCCGACACCCGGGCCCCGATGGAGGGCCTGGCCCGGAAGTACGCCGACAAGCCGAACGAGCAGAGCGCCAGGAAGGCCTACGAGGACCAGGAGAAGGAGTACACGAAGGCGCTGGCCAGCTTCAACCAGAAGATCAAGGCCCTGGTCCAGACCCTGAACGACACGCGCACCGCCCTGGGGGGCGTCGGCCAGGGGACGAACGGCGGCACCGTTCCCCCCGGGCGCACGTCGAGCGGTGACACGAGCGGGGGGACGACGACCCGTACACCGGCCCCCGCCAACACCACCTCGACCACCAGCACGACCGGAAACACGACCACCGGCACCGACAGCACTGCCGTCGTCACAGGTGCCGCTTCCGGAAACACCACGACCATCGGCGACACCGATGGCGCCACCACGACCACCAGCGCGCCCCAGCCGACCATCACCGTGACCCCGCCACCGGACCCGGCACCCGCGCCCACGGGACCGAGCCAGGCACTGGCCGACCGCTTCCGCGCGGAACTGAACCTCGTCGCCCCGGAGCCCGACACCCCCGTCCGGGACACGGACACCGTGGACGCGCGGGTCCAGCGCGCCTCCGACGCCGCGGACACCGCTGACCGGGAGGCCCGTGCCGCGAGCGACGCCGCGAACGACCTCTCCACCGCCCTGGGGAACGGCACGACCGAGCTGGGAAACGGCAACAGCATCCTCACGGGCTCCGAGGGCGGAGCACCCGCCGCCGGGGCCGACGGCGCCCCCGCACCGGGGGCCGAACGGCAGGCACGTGACGCGCGCACGGCGGCGGACACGGCGCACACCGACGCCACCACCACCCGCGACGCCCTCACCACCACCCGCGACGACGCCCTCACCAAGAGACCCGAACCCCGTGGGGATGCCTCCCCCGAACAGGCCGAGACGGCCGCCACGGCGGCCGAGAGCGCGGCCGCCACCGCGCAGGAGACCGCCGACCAGCACAGGGACACCGTCGTCGGGCTCGGGAACGACCTCGACGGAACCCTGGCACGGCACCGGGCGCTCAACACCGCGGTGGAGGGCCTGTCCGGGCGGGACCGGACCACCGGCGGCGACCCGGCCGCCCGGGACGCCCGGGACAGGGCCGCGCGAGAGGCCCGCGAGGAGGCCGGCAGCCTGATCGCCGACCTGGAGGGCATCGCCGAGCGGGCCGACACCGCCCGGGACGCGGCGGAGACGGCGCGGACCGACGCCGACGCCGCGAAGGCGAACGCCGACACCGCGAAGGCCGAGGCCGACCGGACGGCCGCGGACGCCGAAGCCCTGCGGACCTGGGCCGAGGGGCTCAGCACCAACGCGTCCCACCACCGGGACAGCGCGGACCGGGCCGCCCAAGACGCGCGCAACGCCCATGAGACGGCCCGACGGGCCGCCGACGCGGCCGAGAAGGCCCGTGCCGCCGCGGACAGGGCCGCCGAGGTGAGCACCCGCGCGGAGGCCGCCACCGACAGAGCCAAGCAGGCCGATGACCACGCCCGCGCGGCCCGTACCGCCGCGGACCGCGCGGTCCGGGCGGCGGCGAACGCTCCCCAGCCCTCCCCCGGCGGGCGGACGACATCGGACGGCACCGACGCCCGAGGGACGGCGGACACCCGGCAGGACGCCGCCCACCGGGCCGCGGAGGACACACGGGAGCGGGCCCGGCAGGCCCGGCAGACCACACGCGACGCGGTGCGGACCACGACCCTGGCCGCCGAGGACGCGAAGCAGCTGGCCAAGCAGGCACAGGACCTGCGCACCAGGGCGGAGACCACCGCGCGGGAGGCCCGGGAGGCCGCCGCCCGGGCGAACGAGGCGCGCGGGATCGCGGAGAAGGCCCGGGGGGACGCCGACGCGACCGTGAAGACGGCCGACGCGGCCGCCGCCGACGCCCGACGCGCGCACGATTCCGCCCAGCAGGCCGCCCAGAAGGCGGAGACCGCGGCCAAGAGCGCCGAGGCAGCCGCGAAGACCGCTGAGAAGGCCCGCGACGACGCCGAGAACATCGCCACCAGCGCCCGCGAACGCGCCGAAAGCGTACGGAACCTCCTGGGGAGCCTCGACGCGGCCGTGGGGCCGGAGAGGACGTCCTCCGACGACGGCCGGAGGAAGGACGACGACAAGGACGGCGGTCGGGGCGAGGACGGTTCGGGCGACAACGGCAACAGCGCCGACGGCGGCGACCGGAGCGGCCAGGACAGTGACCGCTCCGACGACCAGCACGGTTCCGGCACCGAGGACGGAGACAGGGGCCGCGGCACGGAACCGGACCACGGCAACCGCTCCCGGGGCGGAGGCGACCAGGACCGCTCCGCTCCCGCGAACACCGGCGGCCGCGGCCGCCCCTCCCCCCAGGCCGTGTCGGACGGGATCACCGCCGCCACCCGGCTCCAGGAGCTGGTCTCGGCCAGCATCAAGGACGCGATCAGCGGCTACCAGCGCGCCCAGGACCTGGTCGGCCGGAGCCGGGAGGCCGAGAGCCAGGGTCGCCCCGACGCCGCCGACCTGCGCGCCCGCGCCTACCAGACGCAGCGCGAAGCCAACGAGGCCTACCTCAACTACCGCGACTTCGCCCAGATGCAGGCCGATCTGCTGCGCCCCGGGAACCCGATCACCGTCATGACCGTCATGACGACCCCCGCGGGCCCGAGCGGCGACACCGGCCCCGTCCCCCTGGGCGGAACCAGCAGGGACATCCAGCTCGACCCCCTCAACACGGAAACCCCCGTCCGCCAGGAGGACACATCACCGGAGGGGGCACCTCCGGAGGGCGCACCTCCGGAGGGCGCACCACCGCCCCCGCCGCTTCCGGCCCTCACCTACGACGGCGGCTTCGTGCCGGACCGGAGCGGTCAGAGCTACGACCTGGGCTACCTGACCACGTCCAACCTCCTCGGACCGCACATGCTCTTCGCCGAGCACCTGCCCGGGTTCGTCGACGACGTCCTGGCCAACACACCGGGCATGCCCGACACCGCGCGGCAGGGAATCGTGGACGGCGTGGTCGACATCCTCACGAGGGAGGGGCCGCGCCCCTTCCTCCGCGAGGGCGGGCGCACCGTCAGCACCACCCAGGGCGGGCAGACCTGGAGCGCCGACGTCGACCTGCGCTCCCTCGGCGACGACTTCTACCACGTCGACGCCGAGGCCCTGAGCGGCGGCGGGGACTCCAGGTTCCTGCGGCTCAACGACGCGGGGCCCGGGGTGGACTCCAGCGACGGCGGGTCACGCGGCGCGGGCAAGACCGTCGGCGGCAAGTTCACGATGAGCCCCTTCTACGTGACCGGCGTCGACGGCAACGACGCCGGGCCGATCGCGGCCGTCGGCGGGCGCGGCGGCGCCAGGGTCCGGGGCACCTCCGGGTCGGCCTCGGCCAGCGCCAACGCCGCGAGCGGCATCGAACTGCTCGGCGCCCCGAACGTCTACGTCGGAGACCTCGGTATGAGGGCGTCGGTCACCGGTCCCGGCCTCACCGCGCCGCGCGTCCAGGAGGGGACCGCGTACAACGGGCTGGCCATGAACCTGCCCGGCGAGGTGGTGACCTCCGACGCCCCCCGGCGGATCGTGCCCGACAACGGACCGAAGGACGCGAACGGGCACCACGAGCCGGTGAACCGGCCGTTCACAGGTACCGGCCACCCGCTGGAGATCACCCGACTCTCCCAGGCCCCGGCGGTGTCCGGCACCGGAACCGGCGTGAGCACCGCGTCCGGCGACGGCGGGACCGGCCGCGGCGGAGAGGACGGCCGCGGCGGTGAAGGCGACCGCGGGGACGGGACCGACCGCAGGGGCGGAGGAGACCGCCACGGCGGCACCGCCACCACGGGAGGCGGCGGCAGGCCGGGCGGGAGCACCCTCGGCACCTGGCTCGCCGACCACCTCCTCCCCCCTCCCAAGGGGAACCGGGGCGGCGACCACACCCCCTCCCGGAGGGAACGGCGCGACGACGAGTACCGCGCGCGGATCGAGGCCGCCTTCGACAACGACCGGTTGCAGCAGTACCTGCCGCAGATGTCCAACAGTTCCGCGCACATCCGGATCGAGATCCCCGGCAGCCATCCCCGCATCATGCGGATGTGGTCGGTGGCGACCGAGTACGACCGCAAGGACTTCGCCCCCGGCCTGGCCGACTTCGTGCACAGCAACACCGCGGTCAAGAGCGACTCCTCCAGCGTGAAGCACTCCAGCGTGGCGTCCGGCTCGATCGGCGGCGGCTTCGGCATCTGGCTCGAACTGCCCAACGGCAAGAGCGTCCGGCTCGACCTGCCCTTCGTGGAGTACTCGGCGACCTTCGAGAAGAGCACGGGGACCACGCTCAACACCTCGGGGACGAGCAGCCACGTCGTACACGCCCCGTCGGGCCACGCGGCCTACGACGTCAAGCGCGACTTCTACGTCCACATCCAGGGCGAGCCGCAGCCGCACCGCTTCGAGGGCAACTCCGTCGAACTGCTCACGGTCGAGGACGCCCGCCAGCTCAACGGCGAACTCCCCAAGACCCCGTCCCCGACCGACGGACCGGCCGCGCCGCCCAGGCCCCCGTTCCCCAACCTCGCGGTGGACCACCCCACGGACCTGAGCGGGGCCACCGTACGCGGCTTCGGCCACCTCCCCTCACCCGCTCCGGCGGACAGCGGCGGGACGACGGAAGGCACCGGGGACAACGGCGCCGACGGAGACACCCGGACGCCTCCCTCACCGCAGCGCCCGTTCTACGACGACCTGGCCTACCGTGTGCTCAGCGGCATCGCCGAGAAGCGCCCCGGGATGGTCATCCCGGACCTCGCGCGGACCGGCAAGGACTACGCCGTCCGCCCCAGCCACATGGAGCCGGACGCGGTCCGCAGCTTCCGCGAGCGCTGGGGCCTGCGCCGCAACGTGGACGTGGCGCGGGAGAACACCCTCAAGGTCGTCAACGCGCTCTCCGAGTCCGGGCTCAGGAGCGGTGCCCCCGACCTGCCCGGCGACGGCATCCCGGTCCGCCTCAAGGAATCCGCCGTCATCGACCCGAAGATGATCCGCAAGGACAGGGGCGGCCGCCCCGAGACGGTGACCGTGCGCGTCTACGGCGACTTCGACCGCCTGGAGCACCAGTTCGACACGACCGCCAGCGGGGGCGCGCGGTTCGCGGGCTCGGCGGGGATCACCACCACGAAGGGGTCGAGCGTCGGCCACTCGGTCGGCGTCAACGTCGGCGCCAGCGTGCGCACCGACGCGGGCGCCGACGCACGCGGCGTCCCCCGGGTGATGGGGAACCCCTCGGTCTCGTTGAACGCGTCCCTGAACGACGGCAAGGGGTCCAGCCAGGGACTCTCGCACAGTTCCGAGGAGACGGTGCTGTTCAACGGCGACTCCGACGTGTGGACGTCCCGCACCCGCTTCACCGCGCGGCTGTTCGAGCACGACGACATCGGGATGGCGCGCGACGACCGGCCCCAGCGCGAACACGGCATCCCGCTCCTGGGCAAGGGGATGGACGCCCAGATGGTCCTCCTCACTCCCAAGGCGCCGCCGACGGCCTCCGACTCCCCGCGGACCGTGTCCGACCCCACGGGCACGTCCCGCGACGGCGAGACCGCCACCTCCTCCGACGGGCGGGAGACGCGCGACGCCCCCGAGACCACCGCCACCACCGACGCCACCGCCGCACGGGAGGGGGACTCCGCTCAGACGGACACCACCGGGAACACGGCGCCCGCCACGACGGGCGTCCGGCAACCGCTCACGCCCGAGCAGGCACGGGACATGATCGTCCGGAACTTCGTCCCGCGGATCACCGCCGACGGCACGGCGGGCGACGACCGCGCGGGCCGGTGGACCGTCGTACGGGACGGGGTCGTGCAGACCTGGGGACGCCTGTTCGGCGGAGGCACCGAGGTCGTCACCACTTCCCAGACCACCACCGCGCCTCCCGCGGGCACCACCCCGGTCACGGGCACCGACCAGCCCGCCGCCCTCACCTCCCCGGCTCCCCCCAGCGGCACCACGAACACCACCGGCACCGACCAGTCCGCCGCCCTGACCACACCGGCTCCCCCCGGCGACACCACGAACACCAGCACCGGGACGACGCCGGAGAACACCCGGACGGGAGGCGGCCGGAACGGGGACGACGCCCCGTCCAACCGTCCCCAGCAGGGCCCGCTGACCCTGGACCAGGCCCGCGCCCAGGCGATCCGCCGCATCGGCGGCACCTTCGAGCGCGTGAACACCCACTTCGACGCCGGGAGCCGGGGCATGCGCGGGCTGCTGGAGGAGACCTACCGGACCTTCTCCGACACGCGCAGCGGCCTCCACGACGGATACCGGCGCAAGCTGGAGTCGTTCCTCTCCGACTCCTCCGGGGGCGGCCGGCAGTTCGAGAACCACCTGTCGGCGGAGGAACTGGCCGCGAGCAGGAGCGTGACCACGCCGTCGGGCTCCCGCATCCGCCAGGAGATGAGCGGCGGCCTCTGGTCACCGCACGACGTCCGCGCCACCGTCGCCACCAGGGTCGACATCGACACCGTCACCGACTTCCGGCCCGTCGGCGCCCAGATGCGGTGGAACGGCGGCAGCGAGGTGACCCTGTCCACCACCTCCTCCCTGACCGGCGGCCTCGGCCTCAGGTTCGGGGGGAGCGGGACCCGCAACCCGAACCCGCACCCCTCTGACGACTCCCTGCCCAACGAGGCCGTCAGACCGATCCCGGTGTTCGGGACCTCCCTCTCCCGCACGTTCTTCTCCCGCGGCACCTCGCACACCCAGTCGACCTCGTTCACGTCGTCGGTGCTGTTCATCCCGGACAACACGAGGGTGTACGCCTTCCGCGCCTCCGGCCGCCTCACCCAGGCGATCGAGTTCGCGAAGAACTGGACCATCGGCCCGCCCCTGAACTGGAAGACCCTGTTCCACGGGTGGACCGCCCCCGTCCAGAACCTGCTCGCGGGCTACGTGCACTCCCGAGACGCCCAGCAGGAGGGGCTGGTGCTGGATCAGGCGACCCGCGACGGCGACAGAGTGGACCTGAGCCCGCAGCCCAACCCCAAGAAGCCCGAGAACGCGCGGGTACGTCCCGGGTTCGAGGACAACGGCAGGCAGATCCAGCCCGCCGACCCCGAGGCCGCCATCCAGGAGCTGGTGAACGACCTCGCCTCGAACGGACTGGAGCTGACGAGCGGTGGCCGGGAGCTCCTGCTCCAGAAACTGACCACGCACCTGGGCCAGAATCCGGACTCCACCGTCCCGGTGCCGGTCAAGGTCCGCGCGCTGGGGCCGGAGCCCACCTCGGACTCGCGTCCGCACGCCATGCGCTCGGCCACGCCGGCGAAGGTCTACGTGAACCTGACCAGGGACCCGAGCCGCACCGAGGTCTCGTACGTCGGCCAGTCCGGCTACTACATCGAGTCGCACACGTGGAAGGCGACCGACGCGGACTCCCGGAGCAGGGGGACCGGGACGACGGTGGGCGCGGACGGCGTGCTGTTGCAACCCCTCCCCTACGCCCAGGACGACCAGGGCTCGGAGGGCCAGCCGGAGCACCGCCCGCTGTTCGGCGCCCCCGCCGGCGCGGTGTCCTCCTCCAGCAACGACGGACGCTCCTCCGGGCAGTCACAGGACGACGCCCGCACCACCGAGCTGCACCTGAACACCCCGTACGCCAAGGTCGGCGCGGACACGAGGCTGACCCTCACCCTCGAACTCGGCGAACCCAAGGGCGGGGAGAACGGCAACCCGCCGCGATCGACGTACACGGGCACCGCCGACAGCGGGCGGGTCGAGACGCTGTACCCGTTCGCGTACATGACCTTCGACCCCCCGGCGACGACCACCACGACCACCACGGGGGACGGCGCGCGGAGCACCGGCGCCGACCTGTCGGCGCCTCCCCCCGCCGTCACCACGTCCACGGAGGGCACCGGCTCCACGCAGACCGCTCCCGCCGACCGGAACACCGCTCCGCCCCCGGAGGGCGGCGAGACCACCGGCACCACCGGCGACCGGACCGGAACCGACGCGACCGGAGACGGCCGCGCCCCCGCCGCCGCGGAGGACGGCGGCACGACGCGGCGGCCCGCCGCCCCCGTCCACGCGTCCGTGTCCGAGGCCCTGCGCGCCTGGACGAACGACGTCGGCCCCCGGCCCGGCAACGACAGCGCCATCACCAAACCGGCCATGGTGCAGGACGGCGGACAGGCGCTGCGCGACAAGGCCAACGTCGTCATCGCGCAGTCCCTGGGCTGGCAGCCGCCCCCCGGCACCCCCGAAGGGGGGCAGCCCACCCGGGCCACGGCGGACGCGGCGCGCGCCTACCTCGCCGACGCCTACGGCCAGGACCCGGTGTACAACGAGATCGACCACAGCCTCAGCGACAAGGCCCTCAAGGCGGTGTACCCGTCGGCCTCGCGCAACTCCGAGGGGGTGCAGTTCACCGACATCAGCCGCACGGAGTGGGGCGCCAAGGTCGTGCCGAGCAACCGCGGGGCGAAGATCCTGGACGCTCTGCCGGGCAGCCAGCTCAGCGACTCCCGCGTCCAGCCCAGGACGAACAGCGTCGGCGACTCCCACGGCGGGAGCCAGGGCCGCGGCGGGGAGTTCCGCCCGTCCGGGCTGACCACCGGCGGCATCCCCTACGACAGCCACGAGGGCATCCACACCGGCGCGGCGGCCGTGAACACCAGCTCGTCCCACGGCTCCGAGAGGGGTTCCAACCAGGCAGTCAAGGGCTACCAGGAGTCCGACAAGCTCCGCCAGGGACCCGTCTACCTGGTGGAGTACGACGCCACCTGGGCGTTCGCCGCGGGCAGCAAGCTCAAGGCGCCCGCCGCCTTCCACCAGAACGACCCGAGCCTGGCGCCGACCCCGTTCTACTCCCGGCCCACCCGCTGGGGCGTGGACGACGTCACGGTCAGGATGGCCGGCTGGTTCTCGGAGGCCGACGCCATCGCGATGGGCTTCCTCACGCCGGACCAGGCGAAGGGCATGGCCCCCGCCATGGACCGGCTCAACCAGGCGCGGGAGGAGTTCGGCAAGGCGGAGACCGCGTACGCCGACACCCGGGCACCGCTGGAGGGCCTGGCCGAGAGGTTCGCCGCCGAGCCGGACGACGAGAGCGCCGAGAGCGCGTACAAGGAGCAGGAGGACAAGTACAAGGAGGCGCTGCGCGACTTCGACCGCCAGATCGACACCCTGGTCGAGACCGTGAACACCACGCGCACCACGCTGGGAGAGGCCGGTCAGGGGCCGGACGGCGGCACCGCTCCCCCCGTGCACGCGGTCAGCGGCGACGGGACGGCCACCCGCACACCGGTCACCGGGAACACGACCACGGGGACCGAGGGGAGCACCGGCAACAGGACGGAGAACACCGGGAACGCTGTCACCACGACGACCGGCACGACCGGAAACACGACCGCTGGCCAAACGACCACCGGCACCACCGGCGACAGGGGCGTCACCTCCGGAACCACCACGACCACCGGCAACACCGATGGCACCACCACGGCCGCGAGACAGCCCCAGCCGACCGTCACCGTGACCCCGCCGGACCCGTCGCCCGCGCCCTCGGGGCCGAGCCAGACACTGGCCGACCGCTTCATGTCGGAGCTGAACCTGCGTGCGCCGGAACCCGACACCCCCGCCCGGGACCCCGGCGGCTCCAGCGGCCTCCGGGACGGACAGGAACAGAACACGGACACCGTGGACGCGCGGGTCCAGCAGGCCTCCGACGCCGCGGACACGGCGGTCCGGGAGGCCCGTGGCGCACGCGATGACGCGAACGGCCTGTCCACCTCCCTGGACCACGGCAGGGCCGACATCCAGCAGGGCACCCGCGCCCTCACCGGCTCCGAGGGCGGAGCACCCGCCGCCGGGACGGAAGGAGGGGCCCCCTCCTCCGGGATCGACGGCGCCCCCTCACCGGGGGCCGAACGGCAGGTACGCGACGCGCGCACGGCGGCGGACACGGCGCACACCGACGCCACGACCACCCGCGACGCCTTCACCACCGCCCGCGACGACGCCCGCGCGAGGATGCCCGAACCCGACCGCGACGCCTTCATCGAACGGGTCCGGACGACCGTCTCCGAGGCGGCGGACGCGGACACCTCGGCGACCAGCGCCCGCGAGGCCGCGGGCGAGCAGGAGGACGCCGTCGCCGACCTCGTGGACGCGCTCGACGAGACCCCCGAGCGGTACCGGGCGCTCAACACCGCGGTGGAGGGCCTGTCCGGGCGGGACCGGACCACCGGCGGCGACCCGGCCGCCCGGGACGCCCGGGACAGGGCCGCCCGGGACAGGGCCGCGCGGGAGGCCCGCGAGGAGGCCGGCAGCCTGATCGCCGACCTGGAGGGCATCGCCGAACGGGCCGACACCGCCCGGGACGCGGCGGAGACGGCGCGGACCGACGCCGGGACGGCGAAGTCGGAGGCCGACACCGCGAAGGCGAACGCCGACCGGACGGCCGCGGACGCCGAAGCCCTGCGGACCTGGGCCGAGGGGCTCAGCACCAGCGCGTCCCACCACCGCGACAGCGCGGACCGGGCCGCCCAGGACGCGCGCAACGCCCATGAGACGGCCCGACGGGCCGCCGACGCGGCCGGGGAGGCCCGCACCGCCGCGGACGCGGCGGCGGCCAGGGCCGACGAGGTGCGGGCGAACGCCGCGGAGGTGGCCAGGAACGCCGCACAGGCCGAGGCCGACGCCCGCACGGCCCGCACCACCGCGGACCTCGCGGCCCAGGCGGCGGACGCCTCCCGGACCTCCTCCGGCGGGCGGACCGCGCCGGGCGGCACCGGTACCCGGGGGACGACGAACACGCCGGACACGGCCCCCGGCGACACGGGATCGCGGACCGCGCCGAACACGGCCGACGACCGCGCGAGGACGACGGACACCCGGCGGGACGACGCCCGCCGGGCCGCGCAGGACGCGCGGACACGGGCCCAGGAGGCCCGGCAGACCGCCCGCGACGCGGCGGAGCGCGCCGCCCGGGCCACCGAGGACGCGAACCGGCTGACCCGGCAGGCACAGGACCTGCGCACCAGGGCGGAGACCACCGCGCGGGAGGCCCGGGAGGCCGCCGTGCGCGCGAACGAGGCAGGCGGGATCGCCCAGAGCACCCGGGTCGCCGCCGACGCGGCCGTGAGGACGGCCGACGCGGCCGCCGCCGACGCCCGCCGCGCCCATGAGTACGCGCAGCAGGCCGCCCAGAAGGCGGAGACCGCGGCCGAGCGCGCGGAGGAGGCCGCGGAGACCGCGCGGGAGGCCCGCGACGACGCCGAGAAGATCGCCGACAGCGCCCGCAAGCGCGCCGACAGCGTACGGAGGCTGCTGGAGAGGATCGACGCGGCCGTGGAGCCGGGGAGGACGTCCTCCGACGACGGCCCCCCGAAGGACGGGCGCGGGGACGAGGACGGCACCGGCGGCGAGGGCTCGGGCAAGGACCGGACCGGAGGCGGCCGCTCCCGCGGCGGGGGCGACCGGTCCGGCAGCGGCGACGGCCGTTCCGACGGCGGGGGCGGCTCCGGCACCGAGCGCGGTTCCGGGGGCGACGGCGGGAACCGCGGAAGGGGCGGGGACGAGGGCCGTTCCTCGCGCGGGAACGGCCAGGACGGCCGGGGCCCCCGCGACAGCGCGCCCGCGGACCAGCGCGACCCGTTCTCCGACTCGGACTCGGACACCGACTCGGACACGGACTCCGCCCCGGACCTGGACGCGGTTCCGGACCTGGTCTCCGACGACGACCTGTCCCTGTACGACTCCCCCGACACACCGGTCCGGGACCGGCCCTTCCGCACACCGTTCGACGACGACCACCAGTTCAAGCCCCTGTGGGCCCGGGACGACCACGCCTTCGACTCCCTGGACCCCAAGCACTCCGGTTACGGAAGCGGTCCCCTCAGCTTCCTCAACCCGAAATCCCTGGACGCCCCCCTCGGCCTCCTGGACTCCGGTTTCGGAAGCGACCGCCCCCTGCCCAGCTCGCTGACCGACATCGTGGCCTACCCCATGACCGGGGCCCCGGGCCAGCGAGGGGACACATCCGCGGACGGGGAGAACGACCAGTACACCACCGGGTTCCATGACCCCTCCGCGGCGGCGTACGGCGAGCAGCCCGCGGCTTCGACCGAGGAGACCGCGCAGGCCCGGGACGGTGACCAGGACGAGCGGATCGCGGCGCTCATGCTGTGGAACGGGACCTTCGCCGGTGTCGAGGACCTGGCCGAAACCACCGGATTCGACGTGGTGAGCCAGCAGGGACTCGTCGAGGACGGCTCCGACGGCAGCACCACCCTCATGCGCTTCGCCAACGGCGCGCAGGCGGTCTACAAGGACACCGAGGGGGCCACCTTCGCCCGTGACCGCGCCGACGCCGAACAGCTCGCCTCGCTGGTGGGCCGCGCCATCGGCGCCAACGTGCCCGGTGTCCTGCGCATCGGTGAGACCGAGGTGTTCATGCACTTCATGAACGGCGAATCCGGGTTCACCCACCTGGACAACCCGCGGTCCCCGCTCCTGAACACACGGGACGGACACGTGCTGGGCCTGCTGGACCTGCTGATCGCCAACGGCGACCGCAACCCGGGCAACTGGCTGGACCAGGGCCGGGGGCGCGTGGCGGGCATCGACCACGGCAAGGCCTGGTTCAAGTACGAGTACACGCCGGAGGACCCCACCGACCTGGAGGGGCTGGCCTACATCAACGGCATGCGGCCCTTCTACGACTTCGACGCCAACGCGTGGATCGCCAACCCGCTGACCCGGGCCGACATCCGGTTCCTGCGGGCCCGGCTCGCCGGGCTCTCCGGCGAGTTCGCCCGTCTGGGCCGGTCCGACTGGTTCGACGAGATGATGGAGCGCTTGGACATGCTGGCCAACAACGCGCGGGGAACCACCGGGCTGTTCTCAGGGGGTGGCCG
>NZ_KB906879.1:0-65362 GCF_000381685.1 Nocardiopsis sp. CNS-639 | reverse complement strand
CGACGGCCTGCTGACCTCGATCACCGACGCCACCGGCGCGGTGTGGGAGATCGCCTACAACGCCGACGACCAGGTCTCCAGCCTGACCGTGCCCGACGGCACCGAGGACGGAGCCACCACCGCCTACTCCTACGCCGACGGTGCCCGGTCCAACACCCAGACCACGGTCACCGATCCGGGCGGCGGTGAGTCCACCCTGGAGTTCGACGACCAGGGAAGGCAGACCTCCGCGACCGACCAGGTCGGCAACACCCGCTCCCAGACCTGGACGGCGAACTCGGACGTGGCCACCACCACCGACGCCCTGCAAGCCTCGGTGACCTACGACTACGACGAGTTCAACAACCTCATCGGCACCGAACTGCCCACCGGAGCCGCCACGTCGGTCGGGTTCACCGACACCGCCAACCCCGCCAAGCCCACCAGCGTGACCACCCCGGACGGGGACACGTTGGAGATGTCCTACGACGACGCGGGCAACCTCACCTCCGCCGTCCAGGAGGAGATGGACATCGAGGTCACCGACATCGTCTACACCGGCCAAGGGCTGGTGTCCGAGATACAGGACGCCAACGGCAACTCCACCACCTACAGCTATGACAACGTGGGCAACATGACGGCGATGGACGAGCCGGGGCCGATGGGCACCACCTCCTTCGGCTACGACTCCCTGTCGCGAGTCACCTCGGTCACCGACGGCAACGGTGTGAGGCTGGAGTACGGCTACGACCGCCTCGACCGGATCGTGTCCATCTCCCAGGGCGGCGACCTGCTCCAGGCCATCGCCTACGACGGCAACGGCCGCCAGATCACGACGCACACCGACCAGGCCAGCGTGGAGCACTCCTACAACGGCCGCGGCGACCTGCTCGAAACCGTGCGCACCGACTCGGCCGCAAGCGAGAGGACCACCTATGCCTACGACGCCGCGGGCAACGTCACCGAGATGGTCGAACACGGTAAGACCACGACCTACGGCTACGACGCCGCGTTCCGGCTGACCTCGCTCACCGACCACACCGGTGCCGAGACCACCTTCACCAACGACGCGAACAACCGCCGCACCAGCATCACCCACCCCGACGGGGCGGTGGAGGAGCGTACCTACGACGACTCCGGGCGCCTGACGTGCATCACCACCACCGGGGCCGCCGACCAGGCTCTGGTGGAGGCTGTCTACTCCTACGACAACGACGGCGCCGACAGCGACCAGCTCCAGTCACGCACCATCGGCGGTGAGACCGAGACCTTCACCTACGACGGTCTGGACCGGCTCACCAGCGACGGCACCACCGATTACACCTACGACGACGTCGGCAACCTGCTGAGCGCCGGGGGTGAGGAGTTCGCCTACAACGACGCCGACCAGCCCACCAGCGCTCGTGGGGCTGAGGTGGGTCATGACGAGGCCGGGAACATGACCTCGCGGGGTGAGTACGTCTACGAGTACTCGGTGACCAACCAGACGCTGCGCTCCAACGACGGTGAGGGCGAACTGGCCTCGTGGCTGAGCTATGACACCACCGACCAGACCCAGATGCGCGGCGTCACCGACGTGCACGAGGGAACCCGGGTGGAGCGGCAGCTGTCCAACACCGCCCTGGGCGTCACCAACATCGCCTCCGAGGGCGAGCGCACCAGCTTCGTGCGCGACCCCGAAGGTGAACTGATCTCCATGGTGGCCTGGGACGGTGATGAGCGGTTCCACTACACCCTCGACCAGCAGAACACCGTCCTGGCTCTGACAGCCGAGGGTTCGCAGGCCCAGTCCCCGGACGTGGTCTACGACTACAGCCCCTACGGCGAACGCACCTCTGAGAGCCTGGAAGGGACCGAGGCGGCGGTGTTGAGCCCGTTCGGGTTCACCGGCGCCTACCAGTTCCAGGACGGCACGGTGCACCTGAACCACCGCTTCCACAGCACGTTCACGCTGGGCTTCACCCAGCCCGACCCGTCCCGGCAGGAGTTGAACAACTACGCCTACGCGGCGTGCGACCCGGTCAATAATACTGACCCGAGCGGCTTAGCCTCCGCCTCCTGTGTCGTGTCGGTCGCAGCACTAGCGGTTACGGTGGTTGCCGCCGTGATCGGCTTCGGGCTGATCTTCACTTACGGAATGCCTGCAGCCACGATAGCTGCTGTGGGGACTGGGGCTTTGGCAGGGCTCGATATCATGGGGATTGGGCTCTCCCTGGCCGGAGTAATTTTGTCCTGTTGATCTTTCCGGGGTGCTGTACTCGATCCTTGATTGTTTGCCGCACCCCGGCTCCCCTGAATGGAGGAAAATGTCCCCGAGAAGAAAAAAAGCGTCCGTGGCTGGAATTCTCTACCTTGTAGGAGCGGGGTTTCCGGCAGTGGTACTCATCCTGCTCCTGGCCGATCGTGTTTTCGGAACAGGAATCAGTCTTAATGTCCTGATTGGGCTCAGTATCGGGGCGGTCACGGTCTTCGTCTTGGTATCAGCTGTTCTGTTCGGTGTGCTCTCCGGGCTGGCGAAAGACCAGGAAACCGGAGTTCCTGGGAATACAGGGACGTGATCTTTGATCCGCTTGGTTCCCGGATGTGAGAGCGGAGCCCTCGAGTATCGTTGCGGGCTGCGCCGGGCTCCATGGTCACGGAGATCTGGCAAGTCTCCTCTCGTCTACTCATGGGGGAGAAAAACATTGTTCACGTGGGTGCGGGCAGGGCCTGCGGTCGGCTTTAGCATGTGGTGAACGCGTCCTTGTGTGGCCTGGTTCGATCGATGCGCACCAAGCGGCGGCAGATATGGCGGGCCATCGTGGCGAGCACGTGGTAGTGAGGTGTCCCGAGGTTCCCGAACAGGGGTCCAATAAGATAGCCCCGTAAATAAATGGGGAAATGCGGGAAATATGAGCAAGTACTTGCCAAGCTTCCGTGAAGAAGTAGTACCATTGGTGATCGAAGCACAAAAAAGCTCTTCCAGGTCACAGAAAAAGGCTAGACGTCAGCTCCGAGGTGCTCCACAACTGGGTTCGGTGCCATGAATTTGATCGCCAAAAAGAAAAAACTTATCCGTGAAGCCTTTGGCGACTCCGATGAAACCTACGGGTACCGGCGGGACCACGCCCAACTCCAGCGCTGAGACGTCCAGGCCGGTGCTGAGGTGGTGCCTCTACTCATGTGCCAGGTGCGCCTAGCGCGGTCAGGGTCGCGATGGTCGCCGTGCTTGCCTAGATCCACCTCGTCTTGGTCATGCATCTGATTGTGGCGCGGCAACCCTGGTCTGGTCGCGGGTTGCGGCGGAAACGCCCGTTCGTGGCCTGCGGGGCCGTGCGGCGGCACAGGTCCGGATCGCCGGTGTGGGGGCGGCTGTGGGGCGCTGGTGGGCGGACGCGGGACCGACCCGGCGTGGGACCACAGGGTCACGGAACGGTAAAATGCTCCGCAAGGTGGGCCTCCACCTGTACTGGACCCTGCACTGGGGAGCACACGGGGAGCATTTCAGGCCCCGATCCGGGCCCGGCGCCTCGCCTGTTCGACTCTCGCACCCCGTCTGACCTGGGGTTTTGTGGCGCACCCGGCAGGATTCGAACCTGCGACCATCGGATTAGAAGTCCGGTGCTCTATCCACTGAGCTACGGGTGCTCGATTCAATTGTGGCCCGCTACGGCAGGTCGTGATCACGCTGTGACACGTGGTCGCGGGAGGGTGTCGCGTGCCGGAGACGGGGTGGGGGCCGCTCGGCGAGCCTGCGGTCGGGAGGACCCGTGCCGTGGTGCCGGTGGCGTCCCGGGCAGACATTCTAGGGTATTCGCCTGATGTCGCCCACAGTCGGGCAAAGCCTCATCAACTACGGTGATTCGTAGTTGCCTCTCGTTACCACGCGCGCTCCACCAAACCGGTCGCTATGGGCCTCGCGCACCACGTTACCGGTGATTAACTCCTGGTGCGGTGCTGTACCCCGGGCGTTTCGCGAAGTCCCGATGTCCAAAGTGGGGCGGGGAGTCGGAACATCCACCACTGACCTGCGGAAACCAACGGTGCGGCCAGCGCGGCCAGCATGCGGGGGCTCCTTGCGGTCAGCCGCTTATTGCTCTTTGTGTATGTGTTATTACCCAGAGGGACAAACATGGTTTGCCGTGGTTTGGGAGTTGCGAGGGACTTCCTTGACGCGGCTAACGTGGTCGGGTGCGATCTCTGGGACTGGTGGCGGGTTTCCTGCTCGACAAGGCGGTGCCCGACCCGCGTAGGGGGCATCCGGTCGCCCTGTACGGGCGTGCCGCGGGATGGTGGGAGCGGTGTGTCTACGGGGACTCGCGGGCGCGCGGGGTCCTGTTCGCGGCCGGGGCCGTGCTCCCGGTGGTGGCCGCGGGTTCCGTGGTGCGGGGCGGCGCGGCGACGGCGGCCACGACGTGGGCCGTGCTCGGCGGCAGCATGCTGTGCCGGGAGGCCGAGCGGATCGCCGGGGCCCTGGAGGAGGGCGACCTCGCGCGGGCGCGGGAACTCCTGCCGAACCTGTGCGGCAGGGACCCCTCCGGGCTCGACGAGGCGGGGGTCGCCCGGGCGGTGGTCGAGTCGGTCGCGGAGAACACCTCCGACGCCGTGGTCGGCCCCCTGGTCTGGGGAGCCCTGGGCGGGGTCGCGGGTCTGGCGGGTTTCCGCGCGGTCAACACCCTCGACGCCATGGTCGGTCACCGCGACGAGCGCTACGAACGGTTCGGGTCCGCCTCCGCGCGGCTGGACGACCTCGCCGGGTGGGGCCCGGCCCGGCTGACCGCGGTCCTGGCGGTCCTGGCCGCGCCCGTGGTCGGCGGCGACGTGCGCGGGGCGTGGCGCGTGTGGCGGCGCGACGGCGACCGGCACCCGAGTCCGAACGCCGGGCAGTGCGAGGCCGCCTTCGCGGGAGCGCTCGGCAGGACCCTGGGCGGCGCCAACGTCTACGGGGGGCGCGAGGAGCGCCGCCCGGCGATGGGGGACGGGCCCCGGGCCGGGGTCGGCGACATCCGACGGGCGGTCCGCCTCGCCCGGGCCGTCCACCTCGGGGCCCTGGCCGTGGCCGCGGCGGTGGCCCGGTAGCGCGCGCCGCGGGCGTCGGTGAACACCTGGGGCGGGGCTCCGGGGCGGTCGGGAGCGCCCCGGCCCCCGGCACCGCGGGCGCCGACCCCGGAAGCGGACGGCCGTCCGGTCCCGGGGCGGCGCCGGGCGCGGGCCCGACTCAGGCCAGGTTGCGCGCGTAGTTCACCTGCTGGTGGATCTGGCCCACCATGCCCGGGTGGGTCACCATGATCGTCGTGCTGTAGTGCCTGTCGTGCCCCTGGACGGTGACCTGCACGTGCCCGGTGGTCCTCTGCTCCTTGACCAGGAGGAAGAGCAGTCCGAGCAGACAGGTCCACCAGAAGACCAGGATGGCCACGATGATCGCCCAGGTGGGCGTGTTCCGTTCGGTGCGGCTCATGTCGTTCACCGTCCACACCGTTCCCCTGATCGGGAAGCGCCCGACGGGGGTGATCACGGTGTGCCGGGAGAACGCGATCTCGCCGATGGTGCCGAGGGGGACGTCCCCCTCGGGCTGGGGTTGGGGGGCGGCGGGCTGGTAGCCCCCGGTGGGGGAGCCGTAGGGCTCCAGGGCCCCGCCGCTGTGCTGCTGCGGGGGAAGGCCCCAGCCGGGGGTCTCACCGTGGGGCTCGTGCCACCACGGTTCCCCTGGACGGGAGTTGGGGTACTCGCTCATGCCGCGATTGTGTCAAAGGGCGGGGAGGCCCAGAACCACTTCCCCGGTACTGGCACCGACCCGCCCGTCTGTCCGCCTGCCCGGTCCCGGCTGCCCGACTGCCCGGTCACGCCTGCCCGGTCCCCCCTGCGCGGTCCCGCTTCCCGGGCCCGTCCCCGCTGCCGCCGCCCCTTCCCCGGCCCCTTCCAGCCGTACCGCCCCGCATCCAGGGCCGTACCGCCCGGTTCCCAGGGCCGTTCCGACCGTGCCCACGGCCCCGCGGGGGTCGCGGCCGAGGTCCGTGGCCGGATGTGGCCACGCCCCGGCCCCCGTACCGGGCGCTTTCCCGTCGGCGCCCCGGAATCCGGGCTGCTTGTGGCGTGGGTCACTCCAAACCCGCCGGTTCTCTGGTACGGGGTTCTTCCGGCCCGCCCAAACGTGAATCTCTTTCGCGATTTCCCTACCCGTGCGTAGCATGCGCTCACCCATCGCCCGCACCCCCAGGTGGTGACAGCTCTTGTTCCCCTCGTTCAGAAGACGGCTACGCACCGGCGCCTCGGGTACCGCCCTGGCGGTGGCCGCGGCCACGCTCGCCGCCCTGCCCGCCGCCCCCCAGGCCCTCGCCGAACCGGAACCCGACTACTGCGCGCCCGGGGGATGCAACGACATCCTTCCCCCCGGCCAGAACGGCAGCGCCACGCTCGTCGAGATCCTCGGCCACCAGGTCTTCGGCACCCGGCCGCGGCACTCCTCCAGCCAGCTGGACATGTACGACAACCTCGTCCACCACTACGACGGCCTCACCGAGGAGGGCCTGGACGACTTCTTCCTCGACGCCGGCTTCGGGGTCGACCCCGACGACGTGGGGCGCCGGTACCAGCCGCGCGACGACGTCACCATCACCCGCGACGCCGACCACGGCATCCCGCACGTCGAGGGCAGCACCCGCGAGGGCACCATGTTCGGCGCCGGGTACGCCGCGGCCGAGGACCGCCTCTTCCTCATGGACGTGCTGCGCCGGGTCGGCCGCGGCGAACTCACCTCCTTCGCCGGAGGCGCCGAGGGCAACCGCGGGCTGGAACAGGACCTGTGGCGCAGCGCCCCCTACACCGAGGAGGACAAGCAGGCGCAGATCGACCGGGTCGCGGCCAGCGGAGAGCGCGGTGAACAGGCCCTCGCCGACGTCGACGCCTACCTGGAGGGCGTCAACGCCTACATCGAGGAGGCCGACGACAACCGCGACTTCCCCGGCGAGTACGTCCTGACCGGGCACAAGGACGCCATCACCAACGCCGGGGAGATCGAGCCCTTCACCCCGACCGACGTCGTCGGCATCGCCGCCATGGTGGGCGGCATCTTCGGCGGCGGTGGCGGCGGCGAGGTCCAGGCGGCCGTCGTGCTCGCCAACTTCCGGGACCGCTACGGAGCCGAGGAGGGCGCCGAGCTCTACCGCGCCTGGCGGATGGAGAACGACCCCGAGGCCGTGGTCAGCGTCGAGGGCGAGTTCCCCTACGGCGGCACCCCCGAGAACCCGGTCGGCGAGGCCGTGCCCGACCCCGGCTCCGTGGAGCCCTACGACATCGTCCACGACGAGCACGGTTCCGCGCTCAGCGGCGAGACCGCCGAGCAGCCCGCCCCCCTGGCGAGCACGGTGGAGGAGCCCGAGGAGGGAGCCGAGGCGCCCGCCGTCGAGGACCTGCCCGAGGAGCAGCGCGACGAGCTGGAACGGATGGTCGAGGACGGGGACCTGTCCGCGGTGGAGGGCGTGTTCAACGACGGCGTCCTGCCCGAGGGCTTCACCGACCCCCGCGGCATGTCCAACGCCCTGCTCGTCTCGGGAGAGCACACCGCGAGCGGCAACCCCGTCGCGGTGATGGGCCCCCAGACCGGCTACTTCTCCCCGCAGCTGCTCATGCTCCAGGAACTCCAGGGACCGGGTATCAGCGCGCGCGGCGCGTCCTTCGCGGGCGTGAGCTTCTACGTCCAGATGGGGCGCGGCGTCGACTACGCCTGGAGCGCCACCTCGGCGGGCCAGGACGTCACCGACACCTTCGCCGTCGAACTGTGCGAGACCGACGGGTCCGCGCCCACCACCGGGTCGCGCGCCTACGTGGACACCACCGGGGACTGCGTGCCCTTCGAGGAGCTGAGCGTCACCAACGAGTGGTCGCCCACCGTCGCCGACGGCACGCCGGCGGGCGGCTACACGCTGACCTCCCTGCGTTCGGAGTTCGGCCTGGTGCACTCCTTCGCGACCGTGGACGGCGAGCCCGTCGCGTTCACGACGCGGCGTTCCACCTACATGCGCGAGGTCGACTCCATCATCGGCTTCCAGCGCTTCAACGACCCCGGCGAGATCACCTCGGCGCAGACCTTCACGGACGCGGCCGAGGACATCGGCTACGCCTTCAACTGGCACTACGTCGACGACGAGGACATCGCCTTCGTCAACTCCGGGGCCAACCCGGTCCGGACCGAGGGCACCAACCCCAACCTGCCCGTGGACGCCTACTCCGACGCGGGCTGGTCCGGCTGGGACCCCGCCACCAACGGCGCCGACTACCACCCGCAGGAGGACCACCCGCAGGCGATCAACCCCGACTACATCGTCAACTGGAACAACAAGCCCGCCCAGGGCTACACCTCGGGCTGGGCCACCGGACCGGTGCACCGCGGCGACCTCATCGACGGCCGCGTCTCCGCGCTGGTCGCCGACGGGCACGAGTTCACCACCGCCAGCCTGACCCGGGTGATGATGGAGGCCGGGGTCGCCGACCTGCGCGCCCAGGAGGTCCTCCCGCTCCTGCTGGAGGTGATCGGCACCGAGGCCGTGGACGACCCCGAACTGGCCGCGGTCGTGGAGGAGCTGCGGCTCTGGCACGAGTCCGGATCCCTGCGCCGCGAGCCCTTCCGCGACGCCGGGTACTACTCCCACGCCGACGCCATCCGCACGCTGGACGCCTGGTGGCCGCTGCTGGTCCGGGCCCAGTTCGAACCGGGCCTGGGCGAGGACCTCTACACCCAGCTCACCAGGGCCGTGCAGACCGACGAGTCGCCCTCGGGCTCCATCGGGGGAGGCGAGCCCGGAAGCGTCAACCAGGCGCAGCCCCACCGGGGCTCGGCGTTCCAGTACGGCTGGTGGTCCTACGTGGACAAGGACCTGCGCACGGTGCTCGGACAGGAGGTGGAGGGCGGACTGGGCGAGGCCTACTGCGGTGGCGGCGATCCCGACGCCTGCCGTACGGTGCTGCTGGACACCCTGGCCCAGGCCGCGGACACCCCCGCGGCGGAGGTCTACCCCGGCGACGAGCACTGCGACCCGGGCGACCAGCTGTGCGCGGACACGGTGATCCACCAGGCGGTCGGCGGCATCAACATGTGGCCGATCGCGTGGCAGAACCGGCCCACGTACCAGCTCGTCTACCAGTTCTCCGGCGGACGGTAGGACGGGCGGAGCGGACGCGGCCCGCGGTGGCCCCGAGCGGGTGCCAGCGGGGGCCGCGTCCGTGTGTCACGGCAGGGGAACACTGGAGCCGGATCGCGTGCTTCGCCGGGTCCGTGTGGGTAGCGTAAGGAATACCCGAACATGAGCGGGAGGGCCGCAGGAACATGGACGCCTGGTTGATCTGGCTCATCCTCGCCGTGGGCCTGGGAATCGTCGAGGTCTTCACCCTCACGTTCGTACTGGGCCTCCTGGCGGTCGCGGCGCTGGTCGCCGCCCTCCTCGGCGCCATCGGCCTTCCGGTGGCCGCGCAGATCATCGGGTTCACCGCCACCGCGGCGGCCGGAATCTACCTCGTGCGGCCGATCATGCGGCGCCAGCTCAGGGGCGGCCCCGTCGTCAGGTCGGGCGCCCAGGCGCTCGTCGGACGCTCCGCGGTCGTCCTCCAGGAGGTCGGCGCCGACCGGGGCAGGATCAAGCTCTCCGGGGAGGAGTGGTCCGCGCGCTGCATCGACGAGGACCTCGTCATCCCGGTGGGCACACGCGTCGACGTCATGGAGATCGACGGGGCCACAGCCGTGGTCTACCCGCGCGAAGCACTGCCCTGAACCCCGACACAGCCACGTCCCCGACCTAGGCCAGGTGCCAGCACATGGAACCCACCATCGCCCTCATCATCCTCGCGGTCGTCGTCGTGGCCGTCGCCCTGTCGGCGATCCGCATCGTCCCACAGGCCAGGGCGTACAACATCGAGCGCTTCGGCCGCTACATCCGCACCCTGAACCCCGGGCTGAACTTCCTCATCCCGGGCGTGGACCGCGTCAACTCCAAGTTCGACCTGCGCGAGCAGGTGTTCACCTCGCGCCCGCAGCCCGTGATCACCGAGGACAACCTGGTCGTCAACATCGACACCGTGCTGTACTACCAGGTCACCGATCCCAGGGCCGCGGCCTACGAGGTCGCCAACTACATCCAGGCCATCGACCAGCTCACCGTCACCACGCTGCGCAACGTCATCGGCTCCATGGACCTGGAGAAGACCCTCACCTCCCGCGAGGAGATCAACACCCGCCTGCGCGGGGTCCTGGACGAGACCACCGGCAAGTGGGGCATCCGCGTCAACCGCGTGGAGATCAAGGCCATCGACCCGCCGCCCACCATCAAGGAGGCGATGGAGAAGCAGATGCGGGCCGACCGCGACAAGCGCGCGGCCATCCTCCACGCCGAGGGCGAGCGCCAGTCGCGCATCCTCAAGGCGGAGGGCGCCCGCCAGCAGGCCATCCTGGAGGCCCAGGGCGACCAGCAGGCGGCCATCCTGCGGGCCGACGGCGAGGCCAAGGCGATCGAGCGCGTGTTCCAGGCGGTGCACGCCAACAACGCCGACGCCAAGGTGCTCGCCTACAAGTACCTGGAGACCCTGCCGTCCCTGGCCGAGGGCGACGGCAACACCTTCTGGGTGATCCCCGGCGAGCTCACCGAGGCGGTCAAGAACGTCAGCCACGCCTTCGCGGGCAACGCCCCGACGGTTCCCTCCACGGAGAAGGAGGACGAGCAGGCCGAACCCCGGGGACCCGCGCAGCTCACGGCACCCGATCCCACCCGGTCCTCCTCGGCGCAGGCGGCCGTGGACGCGGCCGAGGCCGCCGAACGCGCGGTGGCCGACGCCCGCGACGACGTCCGGCGGGCCGGGTCGGCCCTCGGCGGCTCCCGGCCGCCCGGGCCGCGCGAGGAGGACTAGGGTCCGTCCGCGCGGGCCGGGGGTGGGGCGCGCACGGTCGCGTGCGAAGAACCGGATGACCGGTCCGTCCGTGAGGGCGGGGGAGAGGTGACACCTTCCCCCGCCCGCCGTGTGCGCGGCACGCGGCCGTCCGGCTCAGACCAGCAGGAGCTTGCCGGTGGTCCGGCGCGAGGCCAGGTCGCTCTGGGCCCGTCCCGCGTCGGACAGCGGGTAGCGCCCGCCGATCCGCACGTCCAGGCGGCCCTCGCCCACCAGCGCGAACAGGTCGCCGGCCCGGCCCAGGAGCTCCTCGCGGTCGGCCACGAAGTAGGCCAGCGAGGGCCTGGTCAGGTACACCGAACCGGCGGAGTTGAGCCGCTGCGGGTCCACGGGGGCCACCTCTCCCGAGGACTGCCCGAACAGCGCCAGCACGCCGCGCGGGCGCAGCGACGCCAGGCTGGCGTCGAAGGTGTCCCGGCCGACGCCGTCGTAGACCGCGGCCACCCCCTCGCCGCCGGTGAGGTCGCGCACCGCCTCGGCCACGGGGGTCTCGGTGTAGCGCACCACCTCGTCCGCGCCCGCCCCACGGGCGATGCGCTCCTTCTCCTCGGTGGACACGGTGCCGATGACGCGCGCGCCGCGCTCCTTGGCCAGCTGGGTGACCAGCAGGCCGGTGCCGCCCGCGGCCGCGTGCACCAGCACGGTGTCGCCCGCGGCCACCGGGTACACCGAGCGGACCAGGTAGTGGGCGGTCATGCCCTGGAGCAGCAGGGCGGCGGCCTGCTCGGCGGAGACCGCGTCGGGGACGGGGACGACCAGCGAGGCCTTGACCACGGCCCGTTCGGCGTACGCGCCGGGGGCCATCGCCCAGCCGACCCGCTGCCCCACGGACAGGTCGGTGACGCCCTCGCCGACGGCGGCCACCACGCCCGCGCCCTCCATCCCCGGGACGTAGGGGAGCGGGACGTCGTACAGGCCGCTGCGCTGGTAGATGTCGATGAAGTTGACCCCGCGGGCCTCGACGTCGATCAGGACCTCCCCCGGGCCGGGCGCCGGGTCGTCCCTCTCGGCCAGCCGCAGCACCTCGGGCCCGCCGTTCTCCTCGATCACGATGGCACGCATGGGTCCACTGCTCCTTCCGGGTCGGGTCCCGGCATCATGTCAGCTCGGAGCCGGGGCCGGCCACGGTGGGCTGGCCGACTGGCCCTCCTCGAGGACCTCGTGGACCGAGAACGCGGTGTACAGCACGCCCAGGAAGTCGTTTCCCGGTCCGGAGCGGGTGACGATGCCGACCCTGCGGCGGTCCTCCACGGCCTCGGCGTCGTCGGGGAGGGGCTCCTCGTCCACGGCGGTCACGGCGTGCTCGCCGTTGACCCACAGGGAGAGCTCCATGAACTCGTTGCCGTCCCTGTCCTCCTGCAGGGAGCAGGAGAGGGTGACGGTGTTGGTGGGGATGTTCTCGTGGTCGAACCCGAGGGGATCGCGCTCCTCGTAGCCGTACTCCTCGCGCACCGACTCGTCGAAGAGGGGCTGGGGGGTGTATCCGGCGACGTCGGTGGTCTCGCCGAGGGTGATGTCGCCCTCGCCCTCGTGCATCCGGCGGATCTCCGCGCGCTGGCCGTCGTAGCGAAGTAGTCCCTCGTACTGGCTCCGGTACTCCTCGCCGTCGTTGTCCCAGCAGCGCACGCCGAACGTCGCCTGTTCCGGGCCCTGGACCACGTACGCGGTGGTGCTCACCAGGACGTCGTCCGGCAGGACCTCCTCGCGCTCCAGCGCCACGACCTCGCCCCGGCTGGGGTTGCTCTCGGGATCCAACTGGAGCAGGACGCCCCTGCGCTCGGCCCAGTAGCCGTCGGAGTCCTCGTGTTCGTAGGTGTTGCTGACCCAGCCCGGGTCGGTGGTGAAATCGGTGTTGTAGACGGAGACGGTGTTCTCCGGTATCTCCGGGCCTCCGTTGAGCAGGACCGTGGCGCCCACGGCGGCCACCAGGACGACCGCGCCCGCGGCCGCGCCGACCACCACCAGGCGCCTGCGTCTGCGCGGGGAGCCGCCGGACCGTCCGGGAGGCAGGCCCGCCCCACCGGGGCCGCCGCCTGGCCCGGCGGGGTTTCCCGGGCCGCCGGGACCGGAGTAGGCGTTGAAGGCGGGCTGGCCCTGGGACGAGGACGCGTAACCGCCGTGCGCCTGGTGCGTCCAGGGGGCCTGACCGCCGGAGTTGGCGTAGTGGCCGGGAACCTGCCGGCCGTGGACCGGTGGCTGGCCCTGGGGCGGATACCCGCCGTGCCCCGTGCCCGGCTGGGGTCCCGGGGGCTGTGGGCCCGGGTTGCCGTGGTGCTGCTCCACGTGGGGCTGCTGGACCACGTGGGGCGGCTGTACCGGGTGCTGGACGTGGGTGGGCGGCACGTACGGGTTGTGCTGCGCGGCCTGCGTGTGGAGGGGCTGGCCGCCGTCCGGGAGTGCGGCGCCCTGCTGCGGTCCGCTGTCCGGGTGCCGCGCGTCCACCTGCTGCGGTCCGCTCGGCGTCTGGTGCGCCGCGGGCCCGCTCTCCTGCGCCCCGGTGTCCTGGGGCGGCTGCCCCGGGACCGGGGAACTGCTCGGCGGGGCCCACGAGGTGCTGATCGTGCGCTCCACCTCGGCCTCCTGCGGCTCCTCCTGGCCGGTCAGCCGGGCCAGGAGCTGCTTGGAGGTGGGCCGGTTGGCCGGGTTCTTGTCCAGCGCCGCGTTGACCAGGTCGAACAGGTCCGGGTCCAGGCCGTCCAGGCGCGGCGGTGCCGAGGAGATGTTGTGCAGGACGGCGGGCACCGTGGCGGCGTCGAAGGGGGCGGTGCCGGTACCGGCGAAGGCCACCAGGCAGCCCCACGCGAAGATGTCGGCGGCCGCGGTGGCCCGCTCGCCCAGGATCAGCTCCGGAGCCATGTACGAGGGGGTGCCCATGAGCTGGCTGGAGCGGGTGACCGCGTCCGCCGCCTCGTCCAGGGCGCGGGCGATGCCGAAGTCGATGACCTTCGGGCCGACCGGGGAGAGCAGTACGTTCGCGGGTTTGAGGTCGCGGTGGACCACGCCGGAGCCGTGGATGGCGGTGAGTGCCGCGGCCACGCCCATGGCCAGGCCCTCCAGGGTGCCGCCCGTCATCGAGCCGTCCGCGCGGACCGCCTCGTCCAGGTTCGGGCCCGGCACGTACTCGGAGACGATGAAGAGGGGATCGCCCTCCAGGCGGGCGTCGATCACCCCCGCGGTGGAGAAGCGGGCCACACGGCGCGCGGACTCGACCTCGCGGGCGAAGCGCAGCCGGAAGGACTCGTCGTCAGCCAGGTCGGGGTGGATGAGTTTGACTGCGACGGGTCGGTCGGAGGCGTCCCTGGCGAGGTAGACGGTGCCCATACCGCCCCGGCCGAGACGGCTCACGATGCGGTAACCGTCGAGTTCGCGCGGGTCCCCCGCGCGCAGGGGTTTGCCGCTCTGGTGCCCGTTCGACGTCACAGTTGGGGGTCCTCATATGAATCGTGGAGTTCGCGCTCACAGCGTACCGATGCCGTCACGCTGGTGCGCTCTGGACTGACTGCCCCTCGGCTTCCACGGACGCGGGGCCCGGACCCGGGGGCGGGGTGTTCGAAAGGGGCGCGCGGACGCGCCGTGTCAGTCGTGGGGATGCCCCTCGCGCCGAAACGGTTCCCCGGAGGCACCGGTTTTCGCTAGGATTAGAACACACGTTCGAACACCTGGCCGCGTCTTCCCCACGGATGGGTGTCCCGGTGGCGTGTGCCGGGACTGACAGGAGGCGGATGATGCTGAGGGGAAGTGTCGTGGGACGGTACTACGGGGCGGAGGTGACCGTCGTCGAGGACGAGGGGCGCCCGGCCCGGTTCGTGTGGAACGGCAGGGTGTACGGAGTGCGCAGGATCCTCGAACACTGGGTCACGCTGCGCATGGACTGGACACCGGCGCGTGAGTCCCAGGCGCCCGAACGCAGGCACTGGCGGGTGGAGGCGGGCACGGCCCAGTCCCAGGGGGTGTACGAACTGCGCCACGACACGGCCACCGGAAGGTGGCTGCTCTCCCGTGTGTGGGGGTAGGGAGCGCTCGGGGGGCGGCCCCCGGGCCGATCGCCGTTCCCCCCACCGGACCCCGGCTGACGCCCCGCGCCCGCCCGCCTTCCTCCGCGCCGAGCCCCGGTGGCGCCGCGCACGCGGTACCCGTTCGGGCGGTGTCCGTTCGTGCGGCAGCCGCTGGGCACGTCCGGCGCGGCCCCGTACGCTCCGCGACCGCGACGCGGCCCCGTCCGCCTGTCCCGTGCGCTCCGCGACCGCGGGCCGGGGGCGTGCGGCCCCGGCCGCGTGCCCGGTACGACCGGTGTGACCGGGGCGCTGCCCGATGCGGCTGGGGAGCACGGTGCGGACGGGGCGCGCCGGTCAGCCCAGGTCGCCGGGGAGCAGGCTGTACACCGCCAGGTCGGCACGGCCCTCGTGCAGCGGCATCGCGCTGCGTTCGACGCCCTCCAGGCTGAACCCCGACCGCTCCGCGACCCGGCGCGACCCGGTGTTGCCGGTGGCGGCCTTGATCTCCACCCGCTGGAAGCCCTGGTCCAGCGCCCACCGGGAGACGGCCACGGCGGCCTCCGTCGCGTACCCTCGGCCGCGGCCCCACGGCGAGACCCAGTACCCGACCTCGGTGTTCATCGAGGCCCACACGACACGCACCAGGCCCACCGAGCCCACGAGCCGCTTGGACTCCCGCTCGACCATGGCCCACTGCTGTCCCTCACCGCAGGTACGCAGGGCGGGGGCCACCTCACAGCACCACCTCTCGGCCTCCTCCCGGGTGTAGGGCACCCCGGGAAGGGGGAGGGGGAGCCAGCGTTGGAGTTCGGCGTCGGTGCAGGACGCGTGTACGTCGTCGACGTCGCCCTCGACGAACGGGCGCAGCCGCAGGCGCTCGGTCTCCAGGATCACTGACGGCAGTATCGGTCTGTCTTGTGCGATGGTCACGCCTCTCCCCTCGGGTCGGAGTGCGCTCACGATACGCGCAGAGTCCGAGTGCGGCACCCGGGTTTCTCCACGAGCCCCGAGGGGCGGGTGGTACCGCCCCGACCAGGGAGTACCCGCCGGCGCGGCGGTGGACCGCGTGCGGACCACGGCTCCGGCGGGCACCCCCGTCCGCCTAGGCCAGGCCCGCGATGACGCGCTGGCGGACCGCGCTGTCGAACACCTCGGAGAAGGCGTTGCCCGGGCACTCGGTCTCCAGCCAGTCGCGGTGCCGGGAGATCGCGTCGCCCGGCGTGACCACGCCCGTGCCCGGGTTGACGTACTCGATCCGCCCGGCCGGGTCCACGCCGGTCACCGCGCACAGCACGCGCAGCACGTCGACCAGGGAGTCCTGCGCCGCCCGTGTGGGCAGCTCGTCGGTGAAGTCCCCGAGCAGGCACACGCCCACGTTGCCCTGGTTGAACCCGTAGGCGTGCCCCGCGGTCACCGACTCGGCCCGCCCCGGCCGCGGGATCCCGGAGAAGACCGGCACGCCGTCCTCGCCCGAGTGGCGGCCCTCGTAGACCACCCCGTCGGGGTCGATGAGCAGGTGGTAGCCGATGTCCCCCCACAGCTGCTGCACCGCGTGCAGGTAGTACACCGCCCGCACGTCCGCCGCGTGGTCGTCCCCGGTCGGCATCGCGGTGTGGTGCACGGTCAGCGCCTGCACGGGGTGGAACTCCGCCTCCCACAGATTGTCGCCCTGGTCGTCGAAACGCCAGGACTCGTCGGCGCCCCAGCCCGCGCGGGTGCGGAACGGGACGCTGGTCCGGCCGCGCAGCCTATCGGAGGCCTCCGCGGACAGCGACGCCTGTGCGGGGCCGCCGAAGCGCAGCCCCTCTCCGTCGCGCAGGTTCACGGCCGCGGTCTCCCCCCTCGAACGCACCTCGTAACCGGTGGCGCCCTCGGGCGCGCGCACCAGCGCGGCGGCGACCGGGTCCCGGTCGTCGCGGCCCCCGGTGTGCAGGTGCACCGGGTTCCACGAACCCAGGCCGTCGGCGGTCTCGAAGCGGACCGCCGCGTCGGCCTCTCCGGGGTCGCCGGTGACGGCCACCATGTCGAAGCGCAGGTCGGGGCGGACCAGCCCGTGTGAGGCGGAGGGCTCCGCCAGCACGCGGGGGACCATGCGGTCGCCGCCGGTGTCGGCCAGTGCGGGGCGGGCGGAGGGGAGTGCGGTGCCCAGCGCGGTCAGTCCCGCGGCGGCGGTGGCACCGGCCAGGAGGGTACGCCTTCGCATCGTGTGTCCGTTCTCTCGGATCGGGCGGGGGAGGGCCCTGAGGGTGGGAACGCGCACACCCTGACACAGGGCCGTGAGCCGCGCCACCAACGGCACGTCCGAATATGTGGCGAAGGCACCCCCTGTTATCAGGAAGGGCTGCTGATGCCGTATGGTGCGATGTTTTTCCTGCGAAGAAAGGAACATACGGGGTGGGGGAGTACATGGACGCGGCCTACGACCTGCGCCACCACGGTGACGCCGAGGTCGGCGGCGGGCTGCTCGACCTGGCCGTCAACGTGCGGGGCCGGACGCCGCCCGCCTGGCTGGGGCGGCTCCTCGCCGACTCGCTGACCGGCCTGGGCGCCTACCCCGACCCCTCCCGCGCGCGGAAGGCGGTCGCCCGGCGCCACGGACGGGAGCCGGGCGAGGTCCTGCTCACCGCCGGGGCGGCCGAGGCCTTCGTCCTCCTGGCGCGGGTCCTGAACCCCCGGCGGGCGGTCGTCGTGCACCCCCAGTTCACCGAGCCCGAGGCCGCCCTGCGCGCCGCCGGGCACGCCGTGGACCGGGTACTGCTGGAACCGGACTTCACCCTCGACCCCGGACTGGTCCCCGAGGACGCCGACCTGGTCGTGGTGGGCAACCCGACCAACCCGACCTCCGTGCTCCATCCCGGATCGGTCCTGGCCGACCTGGCCCGCCCCGGGCGCGTGCTGGTCGTCGACGAGGCCTTCGCCGACTGCGTTCCCGGCGAAACGGAGTCGCTGGCCTCCCGCGGGGACCTGCCGGGTCTGGTGGTGGTGCGCAGCCTCACCAAGACCTGGTCCCTCGCCGGGCTGCGCGCCGGGTATCTGCTCGCCGAACCCGACCTGGTGGCCAGGTTCTCCGAGGCACAGCCCCTGTGGTCGGTGTCCACGCCCGCCCTGGTCGCGGTGGAGGCGTGCTGTAGGCCGGAGGCCCTCGCCGAGGCCGACGCCTGGGCGACGTCCCTGACCGAGCACCGCGACGACCTCGCCGCGGGCCTGCGCAACCTGGGCCTGCGGGTGGTACCGGGAGCGCGGGCCTCGTTCCTGCTGGTCGCGGACCCCGAGGCGGACCGGTTGCGGGCCCGCCTCAGGGAAGGGGGGATCGCCGTCCGGCGCGGTGACACCTTTCCCGGCCTCGGCCCGGAGTGGTTCCGGGTGGCGGTCCGCGAACCCGCCGTCCACCGGGTCCTGACGGACGCGCTGGGGGAGTTGCTCGCCCGGTGAGGCGCGTCCGCGTACGGGGGCCGTGCGCGCGGACGACCGCCGGAGCCGGCGCGCGTTCCCGGGGTTTTCGGCCGCCGCGCCGTCTGGACCGAGCCCGTCGCCGGGGCCGGAGCACGTCCACAGGGTTCCGGGCCTCGGCCGTGTTTCCCGCGTCTGGCCTGTTCCCGGAGCCAGCGCGCACCCGCTCGGTCTCTGGCACAGTTGGTGATGACTCGGGAGCTCCGGCGGCCGGGTCGGTACCGGCCGCCCCGGGTCCGCGGGACCCGTGCGGGCGGCACGGAAGCGGCGGACTACGCTTACCGGTCTATGCCGGACGAGGCGGAGACGGGCCCGTCACAACACCTCTTGCGTGGAGCGATCATGACCAGAGACGACCGCGAGGACGCCCGGCGCGGCGAGGAGGGCGGAGCCGAGCCGTCCCGCTGGAAGGGCGGCAGACCCGCCTCGGGAGCCGGTCCCCGCCTCGGCGGCCTGTTCGACGGGCTCCCCGAGAGCGGGCGCGGCGCCCGGGTCCAACCCCCGCGCGGCTCCTCGGGCACGGCCAACCCGTTCCGGCAGCGGCCCCGGCCCCCCGCACCGGCCGACCCCGCGCCGCGGGTCCCCTCCGCCCCGGTCTCGCCCTACGGCGCGCTTCCCCTGGACATCCCCCCGGCCCCGCGACCGGAGGCCGAGCCGGTGGTCGAGTCCGCGGCGGACGCGCCGTCGCCGACCGGGTCGCCGCACCGGCCCGACGTCATCCCCTTCCGCGGCGGCGAGCGCCCCACCGGGAGCGATGCGGCCAGCCCGGGAGCCGTGCCGAGTCCGGTTCCCGAGAGCCCCGAGAGCCCCGAGAGCCCCGAGAGTCCAGCGGACCCGGAGCAGGCCGGTCCCTCCGCCGAGTCCGAACATCCGGCGGGGCCCAGCGGTCCGGCCGAGCCGGAGCCCCCGGCTGAGCAGGAGCCCCCCGCCGAGCCGAAGCCCTCGACGGCGCTCGCGGACGCGGCGGCGCTCGCGAGGTCGGCGGTGCTCGCGAAGGCGGCGCGCCCACAGGAGGCGGCTCCCGCCCATCCGGTCACGTCCGTGCACACCGCGGCGCCTGCGCACGGCACGACGACCGCCCGAGCCGCCGCACCCGCCCGCCCTGCCACGCCCGCACGTTCGGCCGTACCCGTCCGTCCAGCGGCGCCCGTCCGCCAGGGCGCCCCCGCCCAACCGTCGGCGCCCCCGCGCTCCGCCGAACCAGTGCGCACCGCGGCGTCCGCGCACCCCGCCGCGCCCCCGAACACCGAGGTACCCGCCCGCCCGGACACGCCCGCACCCCCTGTGGCTTCCGCTCGCCCGGCCACGTCCGCGCCCCCCGCGGGGCCTGCCCGCCCGGCTGCTCCCACCCGTCCGGCGGTACCCGCACGCCCGGCCGCGCACCCCGCCCGGACCGTCCGCCCGCCCGGGACCACCGCCGACCCGCAGGAAGCGGGGACCGGGGACGCCGGAGCACCGACCACAGACCACGGACGCGCGGAACAGCACTCCGCGACCACCGAGCCGGAGCAGAGCATGCACGCACACGAACCAGCCGAGCCCCTGCCCAGGCCCACCGGGCCTCCTGTCCAGACCGCCCCCGAGCCCGCGGCCGTGTCCACCGCCCAGGTTCCCGAGCGGGCCGGCAACGGCTCCGTCCACGCCTACGGCGAGGCCGAGCGCGCCGCCGTCTACCGGGCCATCCGCGAACGCCGCGACGTCCGGACGGGCTTTCGGCCCGACCCCGTGCCCCACGACGTGCTCATCCGCGTCCTGGAGGCCGCCCACCAGGCCCCCAGCGTCGGCGACTCCCAGCCCTGGGACTTCCTGGTCATCGAGGACCCCGGCCTGCGCGCCCGCGTGGGCGACCTCGCCGCGGCCGAGCGCGAGGACCACGCCCACGCACCGCCGGGCGTCCGCGCCCGCGCCTTCGCCGGACTCAAGGCCGAGGCGGTCCTCGACGCGCCCCTCAACATCGCCGTCACCGTCGACCCCACCCGGGGAGGACGGCACGCCCGGGGCCGCCACGCCCGCCCCCTGAGCGCCGACCACGCCGCGGCGCTCGCCGTGGAGAACCTCTGGATCGCCGCGCGCGCCGAGGGCCTGGGCGTCGGCTGGCTCACCTTCGTCGACGAGCGCGACGTCGCCCGTGCCCTCGAACTCCCCGCCCACCTGGACGTGGCCGCCTACCTGTGCGTCGGCTACGTGGAGGAGTTCCCCGCCGAGTCCGAGCTCAGCCTCTCCGGCTGGGCCAGGGAGCGCCCCCTGTCCTGGGCGGTGCACCACGACCGCTACGGCCGCCGCGGTCTGCCCGGCCGGGAACCCACGAGCCTGCTGGAGGAGACCATCACCGCCGTCGGAGCGCTGGACACCCGCGCGATGGAGGAGGCCAGGGACCGCCAGGACCGGATGACCAAGCCGCCCGGCTCCCTCGGCTTCCTGGAGGAGGTCTCGGTCCAGCTGGCCGGGATCTCCGGGCAGTGCCCGCCGCCGATCCCCGACCCGGCCGCCGTCGCCGTGTTCGCGGGCGACCACGGTGTGCACGCCCAGGGGGTGACCCACTGGCCCCAGGAGGTCACCGCCCAGATGGTGCACAACTTCCTGGAGGGCGGCGCCGTCGTCAACGCCTTCGCCGCCCAGGTCGGCGCCGAGGTCACCGTCGTGGACGTCGGCGTGGCCGCGGACCTGCCCCGTGCCCCCGGCCTGCTGGCCCGCAAGGTCGCGCGCGGCACCGCCGACCTCACCCAGGGGCCCGCGCTCACCCGCGAGCAGACCCTCCAGGCCCTGGAGTGCGGCATCGAGGTCGCCCGCGACCTGGTCTCCGCGGGCAACCGCTGTCTGGTCACCGGTGACATGGGCATCGCCAACACCACCCCGGCCGCCGCCCTGGTGTGCGCCTTCACCGGAGCCGACCCCGCGCACGCCACGGGACGGGGCACCGGTGTGGACGACGCCGTGTACGCCCACAAGGTCGACGTGGTGCGCCGTGCCCTGGCCGCGCACCCCGTCGACCCGGCCGACCCCATCGGCACCCTGGCCGCCCTGGGCGGACTGGAGCACGCAGCCCTGGCGGGGTTCGTGCTCGGCGGCGCGGCCCTGCGCGTTCCGGTGCTGCTCGACGGGGTCATCGCCGGATCGGCCGCCCTGGCCGCCGCCGCGATCTCCCCGGAGGCCCTCAGCGCCTGCTTCGCCGGGCACCGCTCCAGCGAGCCCGGGCACAGCCTGGCCCTGGAGCATCTGGGCCTGCGCCCCCTGGTCGACCTGGAGATGCGCCTGGGCGAGGGCTCCGGAGCGCTGCTGGCACTGCCGCTGCTCCAGAGCGCGGCGCGCGTCCTGCACGACGTCGCCACCTTCGACGACGCGGGCGTCTCCACCGCCCCCTGACCTGGGGCGTCCCACCGTCCCCCGCCCGCACCGACCCCCGGTGCGGGCGGGCTCACACCCCCGGTGCGGGACCCGTTTACACCCGCGTAATACCTCTTTGACAAGGTACTTTTGGAGCAATCGCCGAACTATCGCCGGCGGCTGGCGGTCCTCCTCCGCCAGCACCCCGCCGTCGTCGCCGGGGACCGGCAAGGACGACCGAAGGGGCGCGACACATGACCTATCTCCTTGGTTTGCGCATGCGGGGACGCGACGTCCTCGTCGTCGGAGGGGGCAGGGTCGCCCAGCGGCGCGTCCCCGTGCTCATCGAGGCCGGGGCCCGCGTCACCCTCGTCTCCCCCGAAGCCTCGGCGGCCCTGGAGGACCTCGCCTCGGCCGGACGCCTCACCTGGCACCGGCGCCCCTACGCCCCCGGCGACGTCGCGGGCCCGGACGCCCCCGCCCACTGGCTCGTGCACGCCGCCACCGACGACCCCCGCGTCAACGCCGCCGTCGCCGAGGAGGCCGAGAACGCCCGCGTGTGGTGCGTGCGCGCCGACGACCGCCACGCCTCCTCCGCCTGGACCCCCGCCAGCGGCAGCGCGGCCGGGGTCACCGTGGGCGTCGTCGCCTCCGGAGACCCCCGCCGCTCGGCCGGACTGCGCGACGCCGTCGTCGACGGCCTCGCCGACGGCACCCTCGACGCCCGCCGCGGACGCGAGCGCCTGCGCGGCGTCGCGCTCGTGGGAGGAGGTCCCGGCGACCCCGGCCTGATCACGGTGCGGGGACAGCAGCTCCTCTCCCAGGCCGACGTGGTGGTGGTCGACCGGCTCGCCCCCACCTCCCTCCTGGACCGCCTGCCCGCCGACGTCGAGATCGTCGACGCCGCCAAGATCCCCTACGGCCGGTCCATGACCCAGGAGGAGATCAACGCGACCCTGGTCGACCGCGCCGCACGCGGGAAGTTCGTGGTGCGGCTCAAGGGCGGCGACTCCTTCCTCTTCGGCCGCGGCGGCGAGGAGGCCGCCGCCTGCGCCGCCGCGGGGATCCCCGTCATCGCCGTGCCCGGTGTGACCAGCGCGCTCGCCGCCCCGGCCAGCGCGGGCATCCCCGCCACCCACCGCGGCGTGGCCCAGGACCTGCACATCGTCTCCGCGCACGTGCCCCCCGGGGACGAGCGCTCCACGGTCGACTGGGCCGGACTCGCCCGCGCGGGCGGTACCGTCGTCGTCCTCATGGGGGTGGAGCGGATCGAGGCGATCGCCGAGGCCCTCGTCTCCCACGGCAGATCCGCCGACACCCCCGTGGCGGTGGTACAGGAGGCCACACTGCCGGGGCAGCGGACCGTCACCGGTACGCTGGCCACCATCGCCGCCGCGGCCCGATCGGCCGGAGTGCGGCCCCCCGCGGTGGTGATCATCGGAGAAGTGGTCAAAACAGCGCGGGATCTTGACATACTGCACACGGGAAACCAGTTCGAGACCCGTCGACTGGCGACCGGGCGCGATCTCCAGTGAGACCTCCGCCCGCGGCGTACGTCGCTCCGCGGCGGGAACCGTCAGCACCGATGAGGAGGGCACACCGATCATGACCCGGCCCTCGGCCGCACCGGGGACCAACGGTCCCGGCGCTCCGGACCGGTTCGGAACCGGACCGGCCGCCACCTCCGAACAGCCCGCCCAGGGCTCCGCACCCGCGCGCGAGGCGGACACCGCGGCCGTCAGCGCCCGACGGGGGCCCACCGTGCCGCTCGCCGCCGGACCGGCCAAGCACCGCGCCCCCCAACCCGAGGAGAACCACTTCGAACAGGTCCTGGAAGCACTGCGCAAGCACATCCGGGACCTGGAGTTCGCCGAGGGCCTGCCCAGTGACGAGGAGGGCCGCGCCCTCCAGGCGGACGTGCTCGCCCAGCTCTCCGACTACGTCCTGCCCCGGGTCCGCCGCCCCGACATCCCGCTGCTGATCGCGGTCGCCGGATCCACCGGAGCGGGCAAGTCCACCCTGGTCAACAGCCTGGTCGGCGAACAGGTCACCACCACGGGCGTGCGCCGCCCCACCACCAACAGCCCCGTCCTGGCCTGCAACCCCGCCGACGTCGACTGGTTCAGCGAGGCCTCCTTCATCCCCTCCCTGCCGCGCGTGCGCCAGCAGGGCCTGGCCATGCCGGGCAAGGACGGCATGCTCGTGCTCGCCGCCACCGAGGCCATGCCCCCGGGCGTGGCCCTGCTCGACACCCCCGACGTCGACTCCGCCGTCGCCGCGCACCACGAGTTCGCGGCCAAGTTCCTCGACGCCGCCGACCTGTGGGTGTTCGTCACCACCAGCAGCCGCTACGCCGACGCGCGCGTGTGGGAGTTCCTCCAGGTCGCCCGCGACCGCGACACCTCCCTGGCCGTCGTGCTCTCCCGGGTGCCGCGCAGGGGCAGGCGACAGCTCCTGGACCACTTCGGCGCGATGCTGGAGGCCAACGGCCTGGGCGCGGCCGCGCGGTTCGCCATCCCCGAGACCGACCAGATCCGGGGCGAGCGCTTCACCTCCAACGTCGCCGACCACATCCGCGACTACCTGGCGGAGGTCGCGGGCGAGGCCGAGCAGCGCGACCGCGTCTCACGGCGCACCTTCATCGGCGTCATCGACAGCTTCCGGACGCGGGTGCCCGAACTGGCCCGCCAGGTGGAGGCGCAGATCGAGACCGGGCGCACGCTCACCGCCGCCGTCGACGACTCCTACGCCGCCGCCCGCGACCGCGTCGACATCAGCCTGGCCGACGGCTCCCTGCTGCGCGGATCGCTGCTGGCCCGCTGGCAGGAGGTGGCGGCCGGGGGGGAGCTCACCAGGAGCCTGCGCCCGCGCGGCAGGCGCACGCGCCGGGGCGGCCGCGCCGAACAGGCCGAGCGCGGCCAGCGGGTCGGCGCCCTGGAGCGCGCCATCCGCGACGGCCTGGAGGCCCTGGTGGTCTCCACCTGCGAACGCGCCTCCGACGAGGTCGAGCGCAGGTGGCGCGAGGTCCCAGGCGGCGGCGACCTCGCCTCCAAGGCCCTCAACCAACCCGGCACCGGCCTGCTCTCACAGCAGATCCGCCAGGAGATCACCGAGTGGCAGCGCGGCGTCGCCGAGATGACCACCGCCAGCGGCGCCACCAAGCGCTCCGTGGCGCGGTTCGTCACCTTCGACCACGACGTCGTCGCCCTGGTCCTGATCATCGACCTGCTCGGTTACGAGCGGTCCCGCTCCGGAGGCGGCGCCCACGCGGCCGAGGCCTCCGGCCCTTCCCCACAGCGCCTGCTCAAGGGGCTGTTCGGCGCCCAGTCACTGCGTAGCATTGGCGCAGCGGCACGGGACGACCTGCGCCAGCGCGTCCAGGGGCTGCTCGACCGCGAGCGCGTGCCCTTCGACAGCGCCCTGGCGTCTGCCGCGATCCCGTCCGAGGACACCGCCGTCCAGCTCTACCAGGCCACGTACAACCTTGAGATTGCACGATGACGACTCAATGGAACCCCGCGCAGGCGCACGGGGAGCCCGGTGCGCACGCCCGCGCCGAGGACGAGGACCGCGAGAGCGGACAGAGCGCGTCCGGCGCCGGTGACGACGGGCGCCCCCGCGGCGACGCGGCGTCCGGGCCCTGGCGCGGGTACACCATGCCGGTGCCCGAGCACCCCGACCACGCCGTGTCCGAGGCGGGCTCCGAGGATCCCGCCTACGACGGCATCGCGGCCTACCCCGACCCCTCGGGCGCCGGGGCTCCGCACCGGGGCGTCCAGAGCGACCAGGGCGCTCCGCGCGGTACGGACGCGGAGCCGGAGGACCCGGCGCCGTCCCCCGCCGCGCAGCGGCGCTCTGGGCGCCACGCGCGGTCCCTCGCCGACAGGGAGCGCGAGGGGGCCCGCCGTCCCGCCGAGGACCACCACGAGGACCCCGACGGGCTCGCCGGATGGGTGGGCAGCCTCGCCGAGGCCGCCGACGACACCCGTATCGCCGGGCGCGCCACCGGGGCATTCCCGGTCGTCGGCCAGCAGCCCGAGGACGGGGGCGAGGACCAGGCGCCGCCCCGTGCGGGGGAGACCTCCCCGAAACCGGGTGGGCACGAGGCGTCCGAGGAGCCCGCACCGGCCGGATCCGACGCCGCGGAGGGGGCCGAACCGCTGCCCCGCCGCGTCCCCGGCCCCTCCGCGGTCTCCGGGGCCTTCCGCGCAGTGGGCGCCGACACCGCCGCCGACGCGGAGGAGGACGAGGAGTACCGTCCCACCACCCACGACACCTGGCACTCCACCCGCTCCACCACCCGGGCCGAGCTGATCGAGCGCCTGGACGCGCTGTCCACCCTCACCGAACTGGGCCGCGACGACCTGCCGCAGGAACTCGTCGCCCGGTCCACCCAACTGCTCGACCACGCCGGGGCCCGGCTGCGGCTGTCGGGCGACCACACCGTGGTCGCCCTGGCGGGCGGCACCGGCAGCGGCAAGTCCTCGCTGTTCAACGCCCTGTGCGGGCTCCAGCTGTCGCAGACCGGCGTCACCCGGCCCACCACCTCCAAGGCGCACGCCTGCGTGTGGGGCCACGAGGGGGCCGACGCCCTCCTGGGCTGGCTGGGCGTCCCGACCCGCTACCGCCACTCGCGCACCAGCGTCCTGGACACGGGCAACTCCGAGCTGACCGGCCTGGTCCTGCTCGACCTGCCCGACCACGACTCCGTCCGCAGCATGCACACCGCCGAGGCCGACCGCCTCATCGGCTCGGTCGACCTGTTGGTGTGGGTGCTCGACCCGCAGAAGTACGCCGACGCCGCGGTGCACCACCGCTACCTGGCCCAGATGGCCGGACACGGCGCGGTCACCGTCGCCGTCCTCAACCAGGTCGACAAGGTCGAGCCCGACGAGCTGGAGGAACTGCTCACCGACCTGCGCCGCCTGCTGGAGACGGAGTCGGGGGTGCACCCGCGGGTGATCACCACGTCCACGCTCACCGGCCAGGGCATCCGCGACCTGCACGAGTTCCTCGCCGAGACGGTGCGCGAGCGGCGCGCGCTGGTGGACCGGCTGGCCGCCGACCTGGACCAGGTGGTCGAGCCCTTCGGGGAGTTCCAGGGCGAGGGCGCGGTGCCCGAGGCGGTCCCGGCCCAGGTGCGCGCCCGCGTCCAGGAGGGGCTGGCCAACGCGGCCGGTGTGGCGGCGGTCGCCGACGTCACCGAGACCAACGACGTCCGGCGCGGCAGACGCCAGGTCGGCTGGCCGGTGGCCCGCCGCTCGCTGCGGCTGGGCAAGGACCCGCTCGCCGCGGTCCAGCTGGACTTCCTGCGCCGCGACAGCGGCAGCGGTGTGGGCGGCCCGGTGGACGCGCACGAGGCCGAGCTGGAGACCGCGCTGGGCGAGGCCGCCGACAGTATCTCGGAGGGCATGCCCCCGATGTGGCGCCGCCGCATGCGCGCCGTGGCCCGCGGCGCCGTTCCCGAGCTGCCCGCCGAACTGGGGCAGGCCGTGGCCGGGGCGGTCGGCGATCCCGACCGGAGCCCGTCGTGGTGGAAGGTCGCCCGTGCGGCCCAGTACGCGCTGCTCGCGGTCGCGGGCCTGGGCCTGGCCTGGGCCGTCGTGACCCTGTCGAGCTGGCTGGGCGGCGGCATCACCGGCCTGGTGATGTTCGACGACCCGGTGTTCGCCGCCTACTCCGGCGTCCTGGTGGTCGCGGCCCTGCTGGTGGGGTGGCTGACCGGGGTGGGCTGCGGCAACCTCGTCGAGGTGGCCGCGGTCCAGCGCCGCGAGGACGTGGAGCGCACGGCCTCCGCCCGGGTCCGGGAGATCACCGGGCTGCGCGTGGTGGAGCCCCTGGAGGCCGAACTGGCCAGGTACCGGGCGTTCCGGGCGGCCTACGAGGTGGCCAGGACGGCGGACTGACCCCGGGGCCCGGAGGGGCGCTGACGCCCCGGCCGGAGCCCCACCGCGTTTCCGAGGCCGGGGACGGGCGGCACCGCGCCGCCCGTCCCCGGTGATCTTCACTCAGCTGTAACGGGTTCTAGACCCAGACAGTGCCGTTGTACATGTGTGCTCCTTGTAGTGAGTGCCGTGGGGGCCCAGGCGTTCGGGGTGTCAGGCGGTCGACACGCCGTGCCACACAGTGGCTACCGTGGAGGGTCCCTACGGCAGGATGCCCTAGATCACCGCTGAGCCCAACCCCGTGAAAACCGGGTGCCCCGGCCGTAAGCCGTTACCCATGGAGATCACACAATCAGCAATTAAGTTATTACCCAACGTAATGTAAAGTGGAGCGTGTCGCGGGACTGACGTGCCGCGCCGCTGTCGGGCTCCGACACCCCGTTGTCGTAACCGACTGGCACCGTAAGGGAACGCGCGGCGAAACAACCCCGTCGAAGGGAGAACCGTGGGAGGCGGTGGACCCATCAGAGGCGGGTGTAGGAGTCGGACGGTGGAGAGCGATGTGAGGAGGGAGGCGCAACGGTGAGCATCTCTGAGAAGTCGATCGCGCCGGCCGGACGTCCTGAGGACGAGCGTCCGCGCTGGCCGATCCTCCAGCAGCCACGCGGACTGATCGTCTACATGGCTCTGCTCGTGTCCGCGACGCTGTTCCTGTTCGGAGGCGCGGTGGCGCTGACCGCCCCCGCGGTGATGGACCTGGTCACCCTGGTCGCGCTGTTGACGGGCGCCGTGCTCTGCGTGGAGGCGGGCCGCCGCCTCGGCACGCCGGCCGGGATCAACCGGGACTTCCTTGGGGCCTGGTGGTTTCCGGCGGTCCTCCTGCTGCCGCCGCTGTACGCGCTGATCCTCCCGGTGCCCGTCTTCCTGATGCTCCAGTACCGCACGCGCCGGGCGCTGCTCCACCGGCGGGTGTTCAACGCCGCCTCCATCGCCCTGTCCGGGTTCCTGGCCTCGGTGACCTGGCACTCGATCTGGGGCGGCGGCCTCGTCGACGGGCTCAGCGGCACCCCCGGCGCGCACGAGTACCTGACCACGGGCCCCGGGGTGCTCGTCGCCGTGCTGTGCTGCACGGGGTTCACCGTCCTCAACAACCTGCTCGTCGCGGTGGCCGCGCGGATCAGCAGCGGCCCCGGCCACACCCTGCGGCCCATGTGGGACCGCGAGGCCCTCATCGTGGACGCCGTCGAGTTATGTGTCGGCGTCACCGTCGCCATCCTCGCGCACCTGTCGCTGTTCCTGCTGATCATCGCGGTTCCCCCCGTGCTGCTGCTCCAGCGCAGCCTGATGTACCAGCAGCTCCAGATGGCCGCGCGGACCGATCCCAAGACCGGCCTGCTCAACGCCCCCACCTGGGAGCAGGAGGCGTCGGTGGAGATCGCCAGGGCCCGCTCCTCGCGGGGCAGGGCGGCGGTGCTGATCATCGACATCGACCACTTCAAGAGGGTCAACGACAACCACGGGCACCTGTTCGGCGACCAGGTGCTGCTCGGCGTGGCCACCACCATCGCCCAGCAGCTGCGCCAGTCCGACCTGCTCGGCCGGTTCGGCGGAGAGGAGTTCGTGGTGCTGCTGCCCGGCTCCGACACCGCCGAGGCCTGGCGGGCCGCCGAGCGCCTGCGCTCCCAGGTGGGACGCATGGAGATCGCGGTGGACGACGTGCCGGTGTCCATCACCATCTCGATCGGCGCGGCCGTCATCGGCGACCACGGCAACGACCTGGTGGAGCTGCTCACCGCGGCCGACCTCGCGCTCTACCGGGCCAAGGAGACCGGCCGCAACCGCGTGTGCCTGCCCGCCGGGCGCACCGGGAGCGGCGGCAAGATCCCGGGGCCGCGGGGAGGCGAGATCTCCGGTCACACGGATCCCAAGGACCCCACCGAGCACACCGAACTTCCCTGACCCGCGGTTTCGTGGTCCGGCGGAGTTGTCCACAGCGCGAAGAAGGGCGTTGCGCCCGAACCGTCGGTTCACGCACCGTGAAGATATGCACTCTGACCAGCCGCACCACTCCCTCGGCCCCTCCGACCCCCGACGCCCCCTCGACTCCGCGCGGGCTCCCGACCGTCCCGCCCCGTCCGACCGTCCGACCGCGCCCGGGCGCTCCCCGGGCGAAGGCGCCCCCGTTCCCCCGCCCCGGAGCCCCGGCGGGCCGGGGCCGACCGGCCCCGCGGCGGCGGGCGCGGCCCTCACCCTCACCAACCCGACCGACATCATCGCGACCCTGCCCTACCTGGTGGGCACGCCGCCCGATCCGGGGATCGTGGTCCTCGCCGTGCGCGACAAGGGCGTGCACTCGGCGTTCTGCGCGGACCTGGAGCGCCTGGCCGCCTCCGGCGACCCGTTGGAACGCGCGGTCGTCCCCGTGGACATGGCCGTCGCGGAGGGCTGCACCGCCCTGGTGGTCGTGGCCTACGGGCCGCCCGAACGGGTCACGCCCTACGTGGACAGGATCCTGTCCGCCGCCCGGAGCCGCGGCCTGACCGTCGTCGACGCCCTGCGGGTCACCGGCGGCCGGTACTGGTCCTACACCTGTGCCAGGGCCGACTGCTGTCCGGTGGAGGGGACCGTGGTCAACGTGGACCGCTCCACCGTCCCGGCCAGCGCGGTCCTGCACGGGATCGTCCCGGTCCAGTCGCTCTCCGGGGTCACGGCCGAGATCGAGCGGGTGCGGGAGGTGCTGCGGCCCGTGCACGGTCCCGAACGCGCCGCGATGGACGTGGTCGCCGAGGAGGTGCAGGCGCGCGCCCGACGGCTCCTGGAACAGGGAATGCGGGGCTCGCTCACCGACCGCGGTCTGAGCGCCGTGCTCGCGGCGGTGCGGGCCGAACGGGCGGGCCGGGGCGTCACCGACCGGGAGGAACTGGCCTGGCTGGGGGTCTACCTGGGTGAGGTCCGGGTGCGCGACGAGGCGTGGGCGCGCATCACCGCCGAGGCGGCCCCCGCGCACCAGGAACTGTGGGCCCGGGTCACCCGCCACCTGCCCCGGCACCAGCGCGCGGCGCCCGCCTCGCTGCTGGCGGTCGCCGCCTGGCAGCGCGGGGACGAGCCCCTTGCCGCCGCGGCGCTGGAGGTGGCCCTGGCCGCCGATCCCGGCTACTCCATGGCGGTGCTGATGAGCCGGGCCCTGGCCTGGGGGCTGCCCGTGGAGCGCTGGCGGGAGTTCACGCCCCGCTGGCTGCGGGCGAGGAGCCAGCGGCCGCAGGAGTGAGGGGGCGCAGCCTTCGCGGGCGAGGCCGGGCCCGTCCGGCGGACCCCACCGCCCCGATCCGGCGGGACCCCGTACGGAACCGGGTACCGCTCCCGTGCGGAACGGGCCCCGCCTCGGCCGTGGGGCGGTGGCCTTGTGGCCGCGACGGAGGCCCGGGACCGGCCTCACCGCCTCGCGCCGTGGAGCCACGGCCTTTTCGGTCGCGACCGCCGGCCAGAACCGGCTCCCGCGGGCCCGGGCCATGGCGGGGGCATTGGCCGCGACACCCTAGGCTTGGACTCATGCCGGAGTACATCTACACCATGAACAACGTGCGCAAGGCGCACGGCGACAAAGTCGTCCTGGACAACGTTTCGGGGTCGTTCCTGCCCGGAGCCAAGATCGGCGTCGTGGGCCCCAACGGTGCGGGTAAGTCGACGCTTCTGAAGATCATGGCCGGCATCGAGCAGCCGTCCAACGGCGAGGCGAGGCTCATGCCCGGTTTCACCGTCGGCCTGCTCGCGCAGGAACCCCACCTCGACCCGGACAAGACGGTCCTGGAGAACGTCGAGGACGGCGTCGCCGAGACCAAGGCGATGCTGACCCGCTTCAACGAGATCGCCGAGCAGATGGCGACGGACTACTCCGACGACCTGCTCGAGGAGATGGGCAAGCTCCAGGAGCAGCTCGACCACCGGGGCGCCTGGGACCTGGACAGCCAGCTGGAGCAGGCGATGGACGCGCTGCGCTGCCCGCCCGGCGACGCCTCCGTCACCCAGCTCTCCGGTGGCGAGAAGCGCCGCGTGGCCCTGTGCAAGCTCCTGCTGGAGCAGCCCGACCTGCTGCTGCTCGACGAGCCCACCAACCACCTCGACGCCGAGAGTGTGAACTGGCTGGAGCAGCACCTGGCCAAGTACCCGGGCACCATCATCGCGATCACACACGACAGGTACTTCCTGGACCACGTCGCCACGTGGATCCTGGAGCTGGACCGGGGCCAGTTCTACCCCTACGAGGGCAACTACAGCGTCTACCTGGAGACCAAGCAGGCCCGCCTGAAGGTCGAGGGGCAAAAGGACGCCAAGAAGGCCAAGCGGCTCAAGGACGAGCTGGAGTGGGTCCGCTCCAACGCCAAGGCCCGCCAGACCAAGAGCAAGGCCCGCCTCCAGCGCTACGAGGAGATGGCCGCCGAGGCCGACAAGACCCGCAAGCTGGACTTCGAGGAGATCCAGATCCCGCCGGGTCCGCGCCTGGGCAACACCGTGGTCGAGGTCAAGAACCTCACCAAGGGCTTCGGTGACCGCGTGCTCATCGAGGACCTGAGCTTCTCACTGCCGCCCAACGGCATCGTCGGCGTCATCGGCCCCAACGGTGTCGGCAAGACGACGCTGTTCAAGATGATCGTCGGCGAGGAGACCCCCGACCAGGGCAGGATCAACGTCGGCGAGACCGTCGAGATCTCCTACGTCGACCAGTACCGCGGCCGCATCGACGACACCAAGAACGTCTGGGAGACCGTCTCCGACGGCGAGACCTTCATCCAGGTCGGCAAGGTCGAGATCCCCAGCCGCGCCTACGTCGCCGCGTTCGGCTTCAAGGGCTCCGACCAGCAGAAGCCGTCCGGTGTGCTCTCCGGCGGTGAGCGCAACCGCGTGAACCTGGCGCTCACCCTCAAGCAGGGCGGCAACCTACTGCTCCTGGACGAGCCCACCAACGACCTGGACGTGGAGACCCTCGGCTCGCTGGAGAACGCGCTGCTGGACTTCCCCGGCTGCGCCGTGATCACCTCCCACGACCGCTGGTTCCTCGACCGCGTCGCCACGCACATCCTCGCGTGGGAGGGCGACGCCAACTGGTACTGGTTCGAGGGCAACTTCGAGTCCTACGAGAAGAACAAGGTCGAGCGCCTGGGCCCGGACGCCGCGCGCCCGCACGCGGTCACCCACCGCAAGCTCACCCGCGACTGACCGGCCGGGGCCGAGCGCCCCGCGCCGAGCGGTGCCCAGGGCCCGCGGCAGGATCCCCGATCCGGCCGCGGGCCCTCGCGCTCCCGCGCCCCGGCGGACGACTCGTCCGGGCCGGGGCGGTCGCATACCCTGGTGGCGATGACTTCCGCGCGCGATTCCCAGCAGAGCGCGGGCGACGAGCCCGTGCAGATGACGTTCTACGAGGCCGTGGGCGGTGAGGAGACCTTCACCCGCCTGGTCCGCCGCTTCTACGAGGGGGTGGCCGACGACCCCGTGCTGCGGCCCATGTACCCGGAGGAGGACCTCGGCCCCGCCGAGGAGCGCCTGCGCCTGTTCCTCATCCAGTACTGGGGCGGCCCCCGCACCTACAACGAGCAGCGGGGCCACCCCCGGCTGCGCATGCGGCACGTGCCGTTCCGCATCGGCGTCGCCGAGCGCGACCTGTGGCTCACGCACATGCGCGCCGCCGTGGACTCCCTGGACCTGCACGAGGCCCTGGAGCGCCAGCTCTGGGAGTACATGGTCATGGCGGCGCACAGCATGGTCAACGTGCCCGAGGAGACCACCGCTCCCGAGGTCGCCAACCCGACCCGGGTCTCGGTGTCGGCCAAGGGCGACGACGGGGACGACGGCGAGGCCGTCACCATCTCCCTCAAGTGACCCGAGGCGACACGGCCGCCGGGACCGGGCCGCCCGGTCCCCGCGGCGCTCAGGCGTAGTCGGCGAGGAAGGCGCGCTCGACCTCGTTGAGCCGCCGGGCGCGCTGCGTGGGCACGTCGAAGCCGACCAGCACCGTCCTGGCCCGCAGGTACACCGTGGTCTCGTCCCGGATCTCGTAGGCCAGCGTGAAGCTGGCGTTGCGCACCTCGGTCACCCACAGCTCCACGCGCACCGGCTCGGAGCGGGGCAGCAGCGGGGCCACGTAGTCCGCCTCCTGGCGGGCCACCACCATGGCGCCGAAGACCTCGTCGCCCTCGACGGCACCGCCGTAGCGCAGGAAGGACACCCGGGCGTCCTCCAGGTAGGTCAGCATCCGCACGTTGTTGACGTGGTGCTGCGGGTCGAGATCGGCGTAGCGGACCTGCGCGAGGTGCACGTGCCTCCGGGGCTCGGCCGTCCGGGTGTCGGCGGCTCCGGTCTCGGTCTGTGTCACGTCCGGATCCTCTCGCGCTGTTCTCCTGGGGGAGCGGTCCCCTCGATTGTCTCAACGCTTCGCGGAGGAACGGGCGTCCCCCGGTGCCCGCCCCCTGTGTTGTTGCTCTCGCGGGGGCGGCCACCGGGGAGGGGACCTCAGTCCACGCGGAGCCCCAGGTAGTGGGCGAGGAAGGCCAGCTGCTCGGAGTTGAGCGCCACGCTGCGGCTCACCGACCGCGAGCTGTGGCCCACCTCCGACTCCCGGCGCAGCAGGATCGGCCGCTCCTCGGGCGCGGCCGCCGTGGCGTGCTGCATCAGCGCGCACAGCTTGCGCGCGTGCAGCGGGTCCACGCGGGTGTCGTTGTCGAACACGGTGAACAGCGTCGCCGGGTAGCGGGTGCCCTCGCGCACGTTGTGGTAGGGCGAGTACCCCAGCAGCCACCCCAGCTGCTCGGGGTCGTCGGCGGTGCCGTACTCGACGTTCCACAACTGGCCCAGCCCGAACCGCTCGTAGCGGACCATGTCCAGCAGCGGGGCCGAGCAGACCGCGGCGGTGAACAGGTCCGGCCGCTGCGTGACCATGGCCCCCACCAGCAGCCCGCCGTTGCTGCCGCCCATGACGGCCAGGTGCCCGGGGTCGGTCACCCCGGTGGCGACCAGGTGCTCGGCCGCCGCCGCGCAGTCGTCGAAGACGTTCTGCTTGTCGGCGAACATGCCCGCCCGGTGCCACTCCTCTCCCTCCTCCAGTCCGCCGCGCAGGTTGGCGACGGCGTACACGCCGCCCGCGCGCACCCAGGCCAGCGCCACCGCCGAGTAGGCGGGAGTGAGGGAGATGCGAAAGCCCCCGTAGCCGTACAGGATGGTCGGCCGCGGTCCTTCGGCGGGCGCCTGGGGCGAGACCACGAGCATGCGCACGGCCGTGCCGTCGCGGGAGGTGTAGGTGACCTGCTCCACCCGCACGTCGGGCAGGTCGATGTCACCGGGGGCGTCGGCCCACAGCGACACCTCGCCCGAGAGCGCGTCGTAGCGGTACACCGACGAGGGGTGGGTGTTGTCGGTGTAGCCGAACCACGCCTCGTGTCCGCCCTCGGGGCGTTCGAGCAGCCCGGTCACGGTGCCCAGGCCGGGCATGTCCAGCCCGCCCAGGAGCTCGCCGGTGGCCAGGGCGTGCCGGGTGATCTCGCTGACGGCGTGGCGGCTGCGCGAGACCAGCAGCTCGGGCCGCTCCATCCCGGGGCCGTCCAGGACCGCGTACCCCTCCAGCACCGCCTCGGGGTCCTCCGGGATCAGAGTGGTCCAGTTCCCGTAGCCGGGGTCGGCGGGGTCGGCCACGCACAGGCGTCCGCGCGGGGCGTCCCGGTCGGTGAACAGGTACAGGCGCCCGTCCCGGCCCACGTGCGGGTACAGGGAGGCGTCCACGCCCTCCTGGAAGGGGACCAGGCGCGGCGCGTCCAGGTTGCCGTCGGACAGGTCGGCGATCCACGCGTCGGTGGCCGCCGAGGTGCCGCGGTTGGCCAGCAGCACCAGCCAGCGCCCGTCCCGGCTCACGACCGGGGTGAAGTACTCGGTCTTGTCCCGGCCCTCGCCGAAGACCAGGGTGTCCTGCTCGGCGGGGGTGCCCAGGCGGTGCAGGTAGACGCGGCGGTGGTAGCTCTCCTCGCCCTCGGGCACCTGGCCCCGGGGGAGCCGGCGCACGTAGTAGAAGGCGGAGGAGTCGGGCAGCCACGCGATCGGGCTGTACCGGACCCGATCGACGGGCCCGTCCACCAGGTCTCCGCTGGCCACGTCCACGACGCGCAGTACCGACTCCTCGTCGCCGCCCTCGGAGAGCTGGTAGGCCAGGAGCGCGCCGGAGTGGTCGGGCTTCCAGGCGTCCAGTGTGGTCAGACCCTGGGGGTCGAGCGCCCCGGGGTCCACCAGCACCCGCTCGGGGCCGTCGCCGTCCTGGACGTAGAGCACACCGTGCTCCTGTTCGGCGGTGCGGCGGACGAAGAAGCGGCGGTCACCCCGCCACACGGGCGCCCCGACGCTTCCGGCGCCCAGCAGGGACCGCACCTGGTCGGCGAACCAGTTCCTTGCGGTGAACCGCGATGAGACCTCGGTGTACAGGGCGTCCTCCGCGGCAGCCCACTCCTTGGTCTGCGCCGAATCGCCGTCCTCCAACCACCGGTAGGGGTCACCGACCGTGTGACCGTGCAGGTTCTCGATGATGTCCAGCCGTGCGGCCTGGGGGTAGCGGAGTTCACGCATACTTCGCACCCTATCCACCGCCATCCACCCCGATGTGTCCGGCGCGGCGCCAGTGTGAAAAGGAGCGCCGCCAGCGCACAATGGAGCCGGGAAAAGGGGGAACACGCGGTTTCTGGGCGGCCCAGCGCAAATTGGGGTGGCGCCGGAGCGGTCCGACCACGCAAACTGAATGCGGGACGCAACTCGGCGGGACCACCGGGAGGTCCGTGTGGCAAGGCGTACGGAACCATCGATCCTCGGATCGGTGCACAGGGAGGTCTCCTGGCTGGCCGATCGGCTGGCCGGGGAGGAGACACGGCCGTCACAGACGACGGCTGGGGCGACGCGATGAGCGCCCCAAGCAGCCGGGAGGGTGGCACAGGCACCGCCCGCCGCCACGTGCTGCTGCTCAACGCCAGCTTCGAACCACTGACGACACTGCCCCTGCGCAGGGCGATCCTGCTCGTCCTGAGAGAGAAGGCGGAGGTCGTCCACCAGGACGACGCGGGCGCGATACTGCACTCGGCGACGCGCTCCTACGACGTACCGTCGGTCATCCGGCTCCGACGCTACATCAGCGTCCCCTACAGTCGCAGAGTGCCCCTCACCAGGGTCGCCCTCATGCGGCGCGACAGGCATACCTGCGGGTACTGCGGCAAGAAGGCCGAGACCATCGACCACGTCATCCCGCGCAGCCGCGGCGGCGCGCACGTGTGGGAGAACGTGGTCGCCGCGTGCAAGCCGTGCAACCACCGCAAGGCCGACAAGTTCCTGGACGAACTCGGCTGGGAGCTGCACGTGACCCCCAAGGTGCCCAAGGGGCCCCACTGGCGCCTGATCAACGGTGACCTCCACGGCGACCCCCAGTGGGAGCCGTACATGGCCCACCTGGCCGCCTGACCCGGCGGAGCCGGGACCTCGCGTCCCACCCGGCACCGCCGCCGACCCCGACCGCCCTCCGGCGCACGCGCCGGGGGGCGGTCGCGTGCTCCCCCGGCTCTTCCCCCGCTACGGTGCGGAACGTCCTCCATCTTCTGTCCAGACAGTCTAGACTGTAACCGGAGGTGGTTGCTGTGAGATGGCAGGTACAGGAACTGAAGCAGCGCACCAGTGAGGTGCTCCGTGCGGTGGAGAGTGAGGGTGACCAGATCATCACACGCCACGGGCGTGAGATCGCGGTACTGGTGGACATGGAGGAGTACCGCAGGCTGAAGGGGGAGTCCGGAGGTTTCAAGGAGCTTCTCGGTTCCGTGCCTCCGCTGGACGTGCTCGACGAGGTCCGTGCCCCGGATCTCGGGCGCGAGATCGACTGGGGCGAACGTTGAGCTTCCTCCTTGACACGAACGTCCTGTCCGAACTGCGTCGGCGCGAGCCGGACCCGGGGTTCCTGAGGTGGTGGGACGAGGTCGAGGACTCGGACCTGTACATCAGCGCACTCGTCGTGGGAGAGATCCGGCTGGGAGTCCGCAAACTGCACCACCGGGGCGACCGTTCCCAGGCGGAGCGGTTGTCCGACTGGCTCGACCGACTCGTCCGCGCCTACGGAGACAGGGTCGTCCCCGTGGACGTGGGAGTCGTCCTCGAATGGGCTCCGATGAACGTTCCGGATCGGATACCCGTGGTCGACGGTCTGATGGCGGCCACCGCCAAGCACCACGGGTGGACGTTCGTCACCCGTAACACCAAGGACGTCGCGAACCGTGGAGTGCGGCTCCTGAACCCCTTCACGGGATGAGCCGGGGGCGGTCGTATCCTGACCGCATGCCCAGATACGACTTCCGCTGCCGCGAGTGCGGCGACACCTTCGAGCTCTCCCGTCCGATGGCGCGGGCCGGCGACCCGGCGACCTGCCCCCAGGGGCACGGCGACACGGTCCGGCTGCTGTCCACCGTGGCGGTGGGCGGACGCGCGTCCGCCCCCGCGCCCTCCGGTGGAGGGTGCTGCGGGGGCGGCTGCTGCTCCTGAGGGCGGGGGCGGGCGCGCCGCCTCCGCCTCCCGGTCCGCTCCTTCTCGACCTGCTACTTCTCGACCTGGGACACGTCGCGCGCGGCGCCGGTCGAGGCCGAGGTCGCCATGGCCGCGTAGGCGCGCAGAGCCGCGGTCACCGGCCGCTGGCGGTCGCGCGGCCTGAACCGGCCCAGCTCCTTGAGCAGGCGCTCGCGGCGCGCGTCGAGCTCCTCCGCGGAGACCTCCAGCACGATGCCCCGGTTGGGGATGTCGATGCTGATGACGTCGCCGTCCTCCACCAGCGCGATGTCACCGCCCGCGGCGGCCTCGGGGGAGGCGTGGCCGATGGACAGCCCCGACGTGCCACCGGAGAAGCGGCCGTCGGTGATGAGGGCGCAGGCCTTGCCCAGGCCGCGGCCCTTGAGGAAGCTCGTCGGGTACAGCATCTCCTGCATGCCCGGACCGCCCTTGGGGCCCTCGTAGCGGATGACCACCACGTCACCGGGCTCGATCCGCTTGTTGAGGATGCCGTCCACGGCGTCCTCCTGGGACTCGAACACCTTGGCCGGTCCGGAGAAGGTCCACAGCTCCTCCTCCACGCCCGCGGTCTTGACGATCGCGCCGTCCGGGGCGAGGTTGCCGAACAGCACCGCCAGGCCGCCGTCCTTGGTGTAGGCGTGCTCGACGGAGCGGATGCAGCCCTTCTCCCGGTCGGTGTCCAGGGTGTCCCAGCGGGTGTCCTGCGAGTAGGCCTTCGTGGTGCGCTTGCCGCCGGGGGCGGCGTGGAACAGTTCCACGGCCTCGGGTGAGACGGTGTCGGAGACGATGTCCCACTCGGCGATGAACTCGCCGACCGTCTTGCCGTGCACCGTGGGCAGGGAGGTGTCCAACAGACCGCCGCGGGCCAGCTCGCCCAGGATGGAGGGGATGCCGCCCGCCCGGTGCACGTCCTCGATGTGGTACTTCTCGGTGTTTGGCGCGACCTTGCACAGGCACGGCACCCGGCGCGAGACCGCGTCGATCTCGGGCAGGCCGAAGCCGACGCCCGCCTCGGTGGCCGCGGCCAGCAGGTGCAAGATCGTGTTGGTGGAGCCTCCCATGGCCACGTCCAGGGCCATGGCGTTGCCGAAGGCCTCGGGGGTGGCGATGGACAGCGGCAGGACGGAGGAGTCGTCGTCCTCGTAGTAGCGCTTGGCGGCCTCCACGACCAGGCGTCCGGCGTCCTCGTACAGGGCGCGGCGGGCGGTGTGGGTGGCCAGCACGGTGCCGTTGCCGGGCAGGGCCAGGCCGATCGCCTCGGTGAGGCAGTTCATCGAGTTGGCGGTGAACATGCCCGAGCAGGAGCCGCAGGTCGGGCAGGCGGCCTCCTCCATCTCGTCCAGCTCGGCCTGGGAGACGCTCTCGTCGGCCGCGGCGATCATGGGGTTGATCAGGTCCAGCTTGCGCACGGTGGTGGCGGTGCCGTCGACCACCGTGACCTTGCCCGCCTCCATGGGGCCGCCGGAGACGAACACCGTGGGGATGTTCAGGCGCAGCGCGGCCAGCAGCATGCCCGGGGTGATCTTGTCGCAGTTGGACACGCACACCAGGGCGTCGGCGCAGTGCGCGTTGACCATGTACTCGACCGAGTCGGCGATCAGCTCGCGGCTGGGCAGGGAGTAGAGCATGCCGCCGTGACCCATGGCGATGCCGTCGTCCACGGCGATGGAGTTGAACTCGCGGGGGACGCCGCCCGCCTCGCGGACGGCGTTGGCGACGACCTCGGCCACCTCGCGCAGGTGGACGTGGCCCGGGACGAACTCGGTGAAGCTGTTGGCCACGGCCACGATGGGCTTGCCGAAGTCCTCGCGCTCCACACCGGTGGCGCGCATGAGGGCGCGCGCGCCGGCCATGTTCCTGCCGTGGGTGACGGTGCGTGAGCGTAGGGCTGGCATGGGGCGGGCTCCCATCGTTACGGGTGTTTCCCCTCGATGGTAGTCCTTCGTCGCACCGCTCTGGTCTCGTACTGGAAGACGGGCCATCCGGATCGTGAGACGGCCGTGGTGGGAAGGCCGGGGCGCGGCCGGTGCGGGGGAGCGACAAGCCCCTGGACACAGGAGGGCCCGGGTGCCACGGCGCTGTGGTCCGTCCCGGGCCGGGGTGGTCTCAGGGGGGTGGGGGCGTCTCAGTACCTGGGCGGCAGGGCCTTCATCGCGGCCTGGTAGATCTCCTCGATCTCCTTCTCGGTCAGGCGGTCCCGGCCGCTGCGCAGCCACTTGCGGACCTTGGTGCCGGTGATGATGTCCACGCCCCGCAGCCGGTGGCTGTCCCAGGGCATGCCGGGTCCGTAGATGGCCAGCGACGCGCGCACCTTGATCTCGCGCCCCAGCTCGGCGCTGATCAGGTCCTGCGCCCGCTTGGCCTCCTCCAGGGCCTCGTCGATGCGCTCGTTCTTGCTGAACCGCCCGTGGTAGAGCTTCTCCAGCTTGTTGCGCAGCGGCAGCCGCTTGTCCCACGACTCGGAGTCGATGGCGAACGCGCCCCGCCGGCCCACGATGAAGTGGTCGATCTGGCCGTTGCCGCCGGGCACCGCGCGCGCGTGCAGGACGCGGTAGCCGAGCTGCTTCATCACCTTGAGCTGCGCCTCGGTCTTGCGCTGGGCCGCCGAGGGCTTGCGCCAGCGCGGGATCTCCGACTCGCGCCGGGAGGCGTACACCATGATCCCGGCCAGGGTGAGGACGCCGAAGGTGACGCCGATCCGCCAGTCGGAGGTGAGCAGGCCGATCAGGACGGCCACCACGGCGGCGCCGCCGCCGCGTACCCCCCACCTGCGGACGGAACGGTTGGAGCGCAGGGCACCGTAGACCGCCTTGCCGCCCGAGGCGTCCTTCTTCTTTCTCTGATTGGGGAAAAAGAGGGATTCGGGCCTTTCGGGGTCCGATCCCCCGGACGTTGGAGTGGAGCCGTTCACTCTGGTAGCCGATTTCACGTCGGACAGGTTAGTTCGATCCATATCCGAGTCCTAGTGCATTACTTCTCACACTTTTGTATCCCTGTTCCTCGGTGCGTAAGCGTGTCGGTCGCCTCGGGACAGGGAATGCTTACCCTTCGGTCAGTCTCTCTGGAGAAGCGGGTCCTCCTCACCGTGGTGCCCTGCGGTGTGCCCGCTAATCTGTCTCGCCATGACCCAGATCCATGACCTTCCGGCCCACCGCCTCCTCGCGATGGTCCGCAGTCGTGAGCTGTCGCCTACTGAGATCACTGAGCACTTCCTGGACCGCACCGAGAGGTATGACCACCTCGTCGGCGCGTACATTACGGTCACCCCGGAAAAGGCGCTCGAACAAGCCCGTTACGCGCAGAAGCGGGTGATGGCCGACACGCCAGAGACCCTGCCTCCCCTCCTCGGGCTCCCCGTGCCCGTCAAGGACCTCGACCCGGTCGCCGGGGTCCGCCTCACCCACGGCTCACCGGTCTTCCGCGACGCCGTCGCCCCGACCGACTCGGGCCTGGTCGCCCGGCTGCGCGCCGCGGGCGCGGTCCTGCCGGGAAAGACCAACACCCCCGAGTTCGGGTCGAGCTGTTACACCGAGAACGCCGTCGCCCCGCCCTCCCGCAACCCCTGGAACACCGACCTGTCCCCGGGCGGCTCCAGCGGAGGCGCCGCGGCGGCCGTCGCCGCCGGACTCGCCCCCGTGGCCCAGGGCAGCGACGGCGGCGGCTCGATCCGCATCCCCGCCAGCGCGTGCGGGCTCTTCGGCCTCAAACCCACCCGCGGCCGGATCTCCGGCGCACCCCTCAAACCCGACCTCGCGGGCCTGTCCACCGCCGGACCCCTCACCCGAGGCGTCCGCGACGCCGCCCTCCTCCTGGACGCCATGGCCTTCTCCGGGCCGGGCGACCACTTCACCGCGCCGCCCCTGCCGCCGGGCGAGACCTTCGCCGACCACGTGGGCCGTGAACCCGGACGCCTGCGCATCGGCTGCCACGCCACCACCGGCTCCGCCCGGATCCCCGTGCACCCCCACGTCCTGGCCGCCCACGAGGAGGCCGTCCGCCTCCTGACCGACCTCGGACACGAGGTGGAGGAGGTCCCCGCCCCCGGGGACGCCCACTTCGGAGGCTCCTTCATGGAGGACTTCGGCGTGGTCTGGGCGGCGATGGCCTCGGCCACGCCGGTCGCCCCCGCCCGCGAGGCCGAGCTGAGCCCCCTCAACCAGTGGCTGCGCGAGCGGGCCCGCGCCACGCCCGTGCCCGACTACATCGCCGCCTGCGCACGCCTCCAGCGCGGCGTCCGCTCCCTCGTCGCCGCGACCGAACCCCTCGACGCGGTGCTCTCGCCCGTGCTGGCCGCGCCCCCGGTCCCGCTGGGGCACTTCACCGGCGACGGACCCGAGGAGGAGTTCCGGCGGATGACCGCGTTCGCGCCGTTCACCTCGGTCTACAACGTCTCGGGACAGCCCTCGGTCAGCGTCCCCCTGCACTGGTCGCCCGAGGGGCTGCCGATCGGCGTCATGCTCACCGGCCGCATGGGCGGCGAGGGCACCCTGCTGTCGCTGTCGGCGCAGCTCGAACGCGCGCGCCCGTGGGCCCACCGCGTCCCGCCGCTGCGCACCGGCCGACCGGACGCGTCGCCGGTGTGACGGCCGGGGCCGCCCCTTCGGTACCACCCCGACGCCGACAGCGGCAGAGAGGACCGGCACGAGGCGCGCGCTCCGGCGGCCCGCGCCTCAGCGGGGCTCGTCGGACGCGGCCTCGGCGCCCGCCGCGGCGCCGTGCACCGGCGGGGCCTCCAGCACGCTCCCCCCGACCTCCTCGGGGTCGAGGACGCCCGCCTCCTCGGCGGCCTCGGGGGGCGGCTCGGGCACGAACAGGCTCAGCAGAGCCGACACCAGCACCAGCACCGCGGCGCCCAGCACACCGCCCGCGATCCCCATGAGGTCGATCAGGCCGCCGGACAGCGGACCGGCCACCGCCCCGCCCACGCCCAACGCCGTGGACATCCATCCGAAGGCCTCGGCCCGCCGCCGCGCGGGGGCCAGGTCGCCCAGACGGCCCATGACCGCGGCCAGGGTCGGCGCCAGCGCCATACCGGACAGGAACAGCAGCGGTGTGACCAGCAGCGGTGTCGACAGCTGCGCGAACGGCGGCACGAACGGCACCAGCACCGCCACGCCCAGCGCCGAGCCGAAGCAGCGGCGCACCAGGTGGGGGCGTCCGCGCAGCGCGCCCGCGATCGCCCCGCCCACCAGCGACCCCAGCGCCCACACCGACGCCAGCACCATCACGTACTGCGGGGCGCCGAGCTCGTTGGCCCACGCCACGATCACCAGGTCCACGCCCATGATCCCGCTGACCATCAGCAGGCACATGAGGAACAGTGCCACCAGCGCCGGGCTGCGCAACAGGCTCCGGCGGGGGCCGGACGGCTCCTCACCGGCTCCCTCCCCGGTCGATGCGGGGCCGGTCACCCCGGCCCGGCGCAGCCCGAGCGCGAACCCGAGCGAGCCGAGCAGGGCCACCGCCGACAGCAGCACCAGCGCCCAGCGCGCACCGGCGAAGGCGACCACACCAGCGGTCATGATCGGGGAGAAGACGAAGAGCAGCTCCTGGGTGGTCGCCTCGGCCGCGTAGATCGCCTGCCGTTCGGGGCCGCGCGTCAGCCGCGGCCACAGCGCCCGCACGATCTGGTTCGCCGGGGAGCCGAACAGCCCGGTGCCCAGCGCCAGCGGGAGCGAGAGCCACCACAGCCGCTCGGGCAGCAGGACCAGGCCCAGCAACCCCGCGCTGAACACCACGCCGCACACCAGCACCAGCCGGTCGGTCCCGCCCCGGTCGGCCATCCGCCCGCGCAGCGGCCCCACCAGCGCCATGCCCAGGGTGAAGGCGCCCGCGACCAGCCCGGCCAGGGTGTAGGAGCCGGTCCACCCCTCCACCAGGAAGGTGACCGCGATCATCAGCCCCGGCATGTAGAAGCGCGCGGCCAGCGACCAGGCCAGCAGGGGAAGCACGTGGGGGACGGCGAAGAGCCGTCGGTAGTTCGCGAGCACACCCCGATTATGCAGATGTCGAGGACATCGGGCGATCGCTTCGACGGCCTGTGCAGAGCACCCGTTTGTACGTGCTGGACAGTCCGGAGGCGCCGCGCGGGGAGCCGTTATCGGCCCGCACCCGGGACACGTTCTGGTCCCACGCCGGAACGGCCTCCGGTGTACGGAGCCCCTGGTAGGGCATGATCGGATTCTGTGAGGGACCTTCAGCTGGCACGGTTGGCCGAGCAGCACGGAGTCGCGACGACCTACGAGGACTGGCGGGGGCGCAGGGTCCCGGTCAGCCCCGACACCATCCGCCATGTCCTGGCCGCCCTGGGCGTGGACCCGGCGGCCCCGGACGCGGGGACGGCGCCGGGCCCGCTCCCGCCCGCGGTCGTCGTCCGCGAGGGCAAGGCACCCGACCTCGTGCTCCCCGAGGGGACGCACAGCGTCGTCGAGACCTGCGGCGGCTCCCTGCTGCCCTTCGGCCCCGGCCTGCCGCTGGGCGTGCACACCCTGCGCGTCACCGACGGCGCCGCCGAGCACACCGCGCCCCTGCTCGTGGCCCCCGATCGCATCGAACCCAGTGCGCTCAGGGACCACCCTCGCCTGTGGGGGATCATGGCTCAGGTCTACAGCGTGCGCTCCCGCGCCTCCTGGGGCACCGGCGACCTGCGCGACCTCGCCGAGCTCGCCGACTGGAGCGCGCGCGACCTGGGCGCCGACTTCGCCCTGATCAACCCGGTGCACGCCACCGAGCCGCTGCCCCCGGTGGAGCCCTCGCCCTACCTGCCGGTCAGCCGCCGCTACGCCAGCCCCCTCTACATCCGCATCGAGGACGTGCCCGAGTACGCCCGGCTCGACCCCGCCCAGCGCGAGGGCATCCAGCGCCTGGCCCGGCCGCTGCGCGAACGCGGCCGCACCGCCGACCTCCTCGACCGCGACTCCGTGTGGAGGGCCAAGCGCGCCGCCCTGGAGGTGCTCTTCGAGTCGCCCCGCGCCCCCGGTCGCGAGGCCTCCCTGCGCGCCTACCTCGAACGCGAGGGCCGACCGCTGGTCGAGTTCGCCACCTGGTCGGCCCTGGCCGAGCGGCACGGCACCGACTACCGGACCTGGCCGCAGGGGCTGCGCGGGGTCCACAGCCGCGACGTCGGGGAGGAGGCCCTGCGCCGGTGGCCAGCCGTGGAGTTCCACCGCTGGCTCCAGTGGATCCTCGACGAGCAGCTCTCCCAGGCGCAGACCACCGCCGAGACCGGCGGGATGGCCGTCGGCATCGTGCACGACCTGGCCATCGGGGTGCAGGCGGGCGGCGCGGACGCGTGGATGTACGGGGACGCCCTCGTGCCCGGACTGCACGTGGGGGCGCCCCCGGACGAGTTCAACCAGCAGGGGCAGGACTGGGGCCAGCCGCCCTGGCACCCCCGGCGCCTGGCCGGGCGCGGCTACGAACCGTTCCGCCAGATCCTGGCCCAGGCGTTCCGCTACGCGGGCGGGGTCCGCATCGACCACGTCATGGGCATGTTCCGGCTCTGGTGCGTGCCCGAGGGCGCCTCCGCGGCCGAGGGCACCTACGTCAGGTTCGACCACGAGGGCATGGTGGGCACGCTCGCCCTGGCCGCCCACCGGGCGGACGCCGTCGTGGTCGGGGAGGACCTGGGCACCGTGGAGCCGTGGGTGCGTGAACACCTCGCCGACCGCGGGATCCTGGGCACCTCCGTGCTGTGGTTCGAGCAGGACGCCGACGGCCGCCCGCGTCCGCCGGAGGAGTGGCGCACCGACTGCCTGGCCACGGTCGCCACCCACGACCTGCCGCCGGTGGCGTCGTTCCTGTCCACCGAGCACGTCGAGCTGCGCGACCGGCTGGGCCTGCTCGGCCGCCCCGTGGAGGAGGAGCGCGCCGACGCCGAGTCGCGGGTGGAGCGCTGGCGCGAGCTCCTCGTGGAGCTGGGCCTGCTCGACGAGGACGTGGACCCCGTGGCCGACCCGGCCGCCGTGGTGGCGGCCATGCACGCCTACCTGGTGGCCACCCCCGCCCGCATGATCGGGGTCGCGCTCACCGACGTGGTGGGGGAGCGGCGCATGCAGAACCAGCCCGGCACCAGCGACGAGTACCCGAACTGGCGCATCCCGCTCACCAGCGGCGAGGGCGAGCCGGTCCTGGTGGACGAACTGCTCGCCGACCCGCGCATGGTGGCGCGCATCCGCCGCACCCTCGGGCCGGTCGGCCGGCGGGACCACGCTCCCTAACGGGCTGTCCGGAACCTTTGCCGACGTGACGCGAGGGGCCCTGGACCGCGTCTTGGACGGTCTCAGCGGCCGAGGCCCGCTGTGAGCACCAGGTCACGGCGGGAGGGCGGCCGGACCGAACACGCGCGCGCCCGCTCCGCCGTCGCAGGCGGGGCGGGCGCGCGGCCTCTTCCTACTCCTGACGCTCGCCCGCGGCGATGTCGGTGGCCCGGGCGCGCAGGGCCCGCTCCACCCCCGCGCGGCCCTCGACCAGCAGGCGGCGCAGCGCCGGGGCCGGGTCGGACTCGGCGATGTAGGCGTCCGTGCGCTCCAGCGTCGCCTGCTCCACCAGACCGCTCGGGTACACCACCTCGGCGAAGGTCTGCGCGAACTCGCCCGTCCACTTCTCCCAGGCCGGGCCCAGCTGCGCGAAGTACCTCTCCACGTACGGCCGGTACAGCTCGGCCTGGCCCGGCTCGGTGAAGCCCAGCAGGACCGCGCGGAACTCGGCGTTGGCGAGCTCCTCGCCCACGATCCGCTCCCACGCCGCGGCCTTGGCCTCGGCGGTGGGGATCGCGGCGCGGGCCCCGGCGGCGTTGCGCTGCCCGGCCGCGGTGGCGTCGCGCTCCAGCTCGGCGGCGATCTCCGCCTCCCCGGCCTTGCCCGTCGCGACCAGGCGGCGCAGCAGCGTCCACCGCAGGTCGGTGTCCACGACCAGCCCGTCCACGGTGATCGCGCCGTCCAGCAGGCCCTGGAGCAGGGACAGGTGTGCGTCGCTGGCCGCCGAGGCGGCCAGAGCGTTGGCGTAGGCCAGCTGAAGGTCGCCGCCCGGCTCGGCCGCGGTCAGCAGCTCGCGCAGCCGCTCGGAGAGCTGCTCGAAGCCGAACGGGCGCCACGCCGGGTCGGCGTACATGTGCAGAGCCGAGTTGGCCTGGCGCAGCAGGGTCTGGGCGACCATGACGTCGTTCACGCCGCTGATCCCGGAGATGACCAGGGAGACGTAGTCGCGGGCGGCCATCTCGCCGTCGCGGGTCATGTCCCAGGCGGCGCCGAAGGCCAGCGCGCGGGGCAGGGACTCGCGGATCTCGCCGACGCCCTCCACCACGGTGCGCAGGGAGCGCTCGTCCAGGCGGACCTTGGTGAAGGTCAGGTCGTCGTCGTTGATCAGGACCAGGTCCGGCCGGGCCCGGCCGACCAGCTCCGGCACCTCGGTGCGCTCGCCGCGCACGTCCAGCTCCACGCGCTCGCGGCGCACGACGCCCTCGTCGGTGCGGTCGTACAGACCGATCGCCAGGCGGTGCGAGCGCAGCGTCGGGTGGTCGGCCGGGGCCTCCTGGAGCACGGTGAACGAGGTGAAACGGCCCTCGGCGTCCACCTCGAACTCCGGGCGCATCGTGTTGACGCCCGTGGTCTCCAGCCAGTCGCGCGACCAGCCCGACAGGTCGCGGCCCGAGGCGGCCTCCAGGTGCTTGAGCAGGTCACGCAGCTCGGTGTTGCCGAACGCGTTCTCCTTGAAGTAGGCGCGCACGCCCGCGAAGAACGCGTCCACGCCCACGTACGCCGCGAGCTGCTTGAGCACCGAGGCGCCCTTGGCGTAGGTGATGCCGTCGAAGTTGACCTCGACCGCCTGGATGTCGACCATGTCGGCGGCGATCGGGTGGGTGGAGGGCAGCTGGTCCTGGCGCAGCGCCCAGCTCTTCTCCACGTTCGCGAACGTCGTCCAGGCGTCGGTCCACTTGGTGGCGTTGGCCTGGCAGTACACGCTGGCGTAGGTCGCGAACGACTCGTTCAGCCACAGGTCGTCCCACCAGCGCATGGTGACAAGGTCACCGAACCACATGTGCGCCATCTCGTGCAGGATCGTCTCGGCGCGGCGCTCGTAACGGGCGTCGGTGACCCTCGAACGGAAGACGTAGTCCTCCAGGAACGTGACCGCGCCCGCGTTCTCCATGGCGCCCGCGTTGAACTCGGGCACGAACAGCTGGTCGTACTTGCCGAACGGGTAGCGCAGGTCGAACAGACCGTGGAAGAAGTCGAAGCCCTGCTTGGTGACCTCGAACAGGGCGTCGGAGTCCAGGTGCTCGGCCAGCGAGGCGCGGCAGTACAGCCCCAGCGGAATGCCGTCGTGCTCGTCGCGCACCACGTGGTACGGGCCCGCGATCAGCGCGGTGATGTAGGTGGACATCACCGGCGTGGCCGGGAAGTGCCAGCGCACCCGGTCCTCGCCCGCGGCCTCGCGCTCCACGTCGGGCGCGCTGTTGGACACGACCTCCCACGAGGGGGGAGCGAACACCGTCAGCTCGAAGGTCGCCTTCAGGTCGGGCTGGTCGAAGCACGCGAACATGCGGTGCGCGTCGGCCGTCTCGAACTGGGTGTACAGGTACACCGAGTCGTCGACCGGGTCCACGAACCGGTGCAGTCCCTCTCCGGTGCGCATGTACACGGCGTCGGCGACGACCGTCAGCTCGTTGTCCGCGGCCACCTCGGGGAGGACGAGGCGCTCGCCGTCGAACAGCTCGGCCGCGTCCAGCTCGGCTCCGTTCAGCGTCGCCGTGCGGATCGCGGGGGCGGCCAGCTCCACGAACGTCCGCGCCCCGGGCTCCGAGCTGGAGAACCGGATCACGGTGGTGGACCTGAAGGTCTCGGCACCGGTGGTCAGGTCCAGCTCCACGGCGTAGGAGTCGACGCTGAGAATCCGCGCCCGCTCACGAGCCTCGTCCCGTGTCAGGTTCCCTGCCACGCCACGCTCCCTCCACGGCCGCCGTCGTCGCCGGCCGGATCATTGCCGACCACGGCGAGTCCGCCGCCTGGGGTGGAGCGTCGTCGGGGCCGGAGGTCGTCTTCCACTCGACTCGATCCTGCCACGCGCCGGGACGGAATGCGCAACCGATAACCGGGGTTGCACTCCTACGACGTGAAGTGCGCACACCTTTTTCGCGATCCGAGGAGCAGCGATGACGCAGACCTTCGACCCCGGTGACGGGCAGGAGACCGTCCACGCGGACATGTGGTTCGACCCCGCCTGCCCGTGGGCCTGGATCACCTCGCGCTGGCTCATCGAGGTGGAGAAGGTCCGGCCGGTCCGCGTGCGCTGGCACGTGATGAGCCTGGGCGTGCTCAACGAGGGACGCGACCTGCCCGAGGACTACCGCGCGAGCATCGACGGGTCCTGGGAGGCGGTGCGGGTGTGCGTCGCCGCCGAACAGCGCTTCGGTCCCGAGGTCCTGGGCGGCCTGTACACGGCCCTGGGCAGCCGCTTCCACAACGGCGGCGAACCGCGCACCACGGACACGATCCGCGCGGCGCTGGCCGAGGCCGGACTGCCCGAGGACCTGTCCGAGGCGGGCGCGTCCACCGACTACGACCAGGCCCTGCGCGCCTCGCACGCCGAGGCGATGAAGCTGGTCGGCGAGGACGTGGGCACCCCCGTGGTCCAGGTCGCCGACACCGCCTTCTTCGGACCGGTCGTCACGCCGATCCCGCGCGGCGAGGCGGCCGGCAGGCTCTGGGACGGCGTGCTCCTGGTCGCCGGGACCGACGGGTTCTTCGAACTCAAGCGGACCCGCACCCGGGACCCCATCTTCGACTGACCCGTGTCCGCCGGGGCCCCCGCCCCGGTCCGGCGGGGCGGACGGCCGCGCCGAGCCCGCGGGGGTGCACACTGGAGGCGAACACCGGCGGCGGGCGGGGGCCCGCCGCGACGAACGCGAAGGGGGCGGGGGACCGTGTCCGGACCCGACGACGAGCGCAGGGTCGACTTCCTCGACGATCTTGACATCCTGCCCGACACCACCGGCGACGAGAGGGGCCCCGGCTGGGGCGACTCCGACGACGACTCCACCGCGCGCCTCCTCGCGGAGCGCCCCCCGCACTGGGACTGATCCGGCGGGCGACCGGTCCCGCGGTCGGTCCCCGGGCCGGTCCGGGGACCCGTACCGGGGCCGGTCCGGTGCCTTCCACGGGGGCCGCGCGGGATCCCGGTATCGGGGAAAGCACCGGCCCGGAGCCCCGGGCTGGCCAACCCGAATCGCGTTCTGCGACAGTGGGGCCATGCGATCCCTCTACATCGACGGCGCCTGGCGCGACTCCGCCTCCAGCGAGGCACTGGACGTGGTCAACCCGGCGACCGAGCAGGTCATCGACACCGTTCCGGCCGGGGCCGCCGAGGACGTCGACGCCGCGGTCGCGGCGGCAGCGGCGGCCCTGCCCGCCTGGTCCGCGCTCACACCCGGGCAGCGCGTCACCCACCTGGCCAAGGCCCTGGAGCTGTTCAACACCCGCATCGACGACATCGCCGCGGAGCTCACCCGGGACATGGGCGCCCCCGCGGTGTTCGCACGCAAGGTCCAGGCGGGCCTGCCCGCCCGCATGTTCCAGACCTACATCGACCTGGTCGAGGAGAGCGGCGAGCGCTACTTCGGCGGCGAGCGGGTGGGCAACTCGCTCATCGTGCGCGAGCCCGTCGGCGTGGTCGGCGCCATCACCCCGTGGAACTACCCGCTCCACCAGATCGTGCTCAAGGTCGTCCCCGCCCTCCTGGCGGGCAACACCGTCGTCCTCAAGCCCAGCGAGGTCGCCCCGCTCAGCGCCTACGCCCTCACCGAGGTGTTCCACGAGGCGGGCCTGCCCGCGGGCGTGTTCAACCTGGTCTCGGGCACCGGCCCGGTCGTGGGCGAGGCCATCGCCGCCCACCCCCGCGTGGACATGGTGTCCTTCACCGGCTCCACGCGCGCCGGGACCCGGGTCAGCCAGGTCGCCGCGGAGACCGTCAAGAAGGTCGCCCTGGAGCTGGGCGGCAAGTCCCCCAACGTCATCCTGCCCGACGCCGACCTGGTCAAGGCGGTCAAGCGCGGCGTCGCCGACGTCATGCGCAACACCGGGCAGAGCTGCAACGCGCTCACCCGCATGCTGGTGCACCGCGACTCCTATGAGGAGGCCGTCGCCCTGGCCGCCGAGTCCGCGGCCAAGTACGCGCCCGGCGACCCCGCGGACGAGGCCACCCGCATGGGCCCGCTGGTCTCCGCCGACCAGCTGGAGCGGGTCCGCTCCTACCTCGCGCTCGGAGTGGAGGAGGGCGCCCGCCTGGTCACCGGCGGCCCCGAACCGGTCCAGGGCCGCCCGAACGGCTACTACGTCAACCCCACGGTCTTCGCCGACGTGAGCAACGGCATGCGCGTCGCCCAGGAGGAGATCTTCGGCCCCGTGCTGGTGCTGATCCCCTACGACACGGAGGAGGAGGCGGTCGCCATCGCCAACGACACCGTGTACGGGCTCAACGCCGCGGTGTGGTCCGGCGACCCCGAGCGCGGCCTGGCCGTCGCCCGGCGCCTGCGGGCCGGACAGGTGGAGGTCAACGGCGGCGCCCTCAACCCCCGCGCCCCCTTCGGCGGCTACAAGCGCTCCGGCAACGGCCGTGAGTGGGGCGCCCACGGCCTGGAGGAGTTCTGCGAGGTCAAGGCCATCCAGCTGTGACGCCGGGCGTGCGCCGGGCCCCGCGGAGCCCGGCGCGCGAACCGGTGGCGCGCACCCGCCGACGGGTGTGCGCGGACTCACGGCCCCCGCGGCCCCCCGCGTGGAATCGGCCCCGGTGGGAACCACGTTGTGCGGTGTGGAAAAATTTCCGACGGGATATCCCTGGTCGAACCCTAACGAGGTGGAAGTTGAGCAAGAAGCCCGCGGTCTCCAAGGCAGGTCCTCTCGGCAAGGACCTCAAGGCGATCGTCCTCTACAACGTGATCGCCATCGGCTCGATGGCCCTCTTCGCTGTCCTCGGGCTGAGCGTCGCCGCTGCGGCCTCCGGCTCCATCTGAGGGACACGAGTACCACCGCGCCCCGCCTCGCCCAGCGAGCGGGGCGCTGCGCTTGTCACCGCCGTGACCTGCCAGACTGGACCCGTGCGTGTTTACCTTGGATCAGATCATGCGGGCTACGAGCTCAAAGAACACCTCGTCTCCTGGCTGAGGGAGCAGGGCCACGACGTCGTCGACGCCGGGCCCGCCGCCTACGACGCCGCGGACGACTACCCGCCCTTCGTGCTGCGCGCGGCCGAGGGCGCCGCCTCCGACAAGGGCTCCCTGGGCGTCGTCATCGGCGGCTCCGGCAACGGCGAGCAGATCGCCGCGAACAAGGTCAGGGGCGTGCGCGCGGCCCTGGCCTGGAGCGAGGACACCGCCCGCCTGGCGCGTGAGCACAACGACGCCAACGTGCTCAGCCTCGGCGCCAGGATGCACTCCGCGCAGGAGGCCACCCGGTTCGTGGAGGTCTTCCTCACCACCCCGTACAGCGACGAGGAACGGCACACCCGCCGCATCGCGATGCTGACGGCCTACGAGGAGACCGGCGAGCTGCCCCCGCTCCCCTAGAGCGGGGTTCCGGGGACCTCCGCTTCGCTTCGGCCCGCCCGTCGTCCGTCACCGCCCTCCGGGGCGCTTCGCGGCGGGGCGGGCCACCGCCTTCGACCGCCGCCACGCGCGGTACCCTCCCCGTCCGGGCGCCCTTCGACGCGGGAACGGGGCCGCGGCAGGCGCGGTGGTGTCTCCGGTGAGACGGCCCGTACCGGGGCCCACCACCCTCGACGGTCGCCCGCGGCGCAGTCCTGTTCGCAGCCCCGCCTCCGCCGCCTCCAGAACCCCGTGGACCGCTCCCCGAGGGCCCGAAGGCCGCGCGCGGGGGCGTCCGTACGCGCGCGGCGGCCTCCGGCGCGGACCGGAAGGGCGAGAGTCCCCGGTCCGGGCCGCGGCACCGTGGGATCCTGGAAGCGGACCGCGCCGACGGGGCGCGGACCCGATCGGCGGCGGGGAGCCCGACCGCTCGGGAGTGTCCGAGAGGGATGAACACCCGGCTTACGGAACGGTTTTCGGACGCCGGAACGATGCCCGAATCCACACGCTCGGTTATCGGCTGAACCCAAATCCTCGGTTTGGGTGGAGAACACTGCTGGTTGCACGTGCCACGGCGACACCCCCCGCGCTACAGTTCGTGCACAGTTGCGGGCCTCGCTGCCCGCGGCGCGGCGGTGCCCTCCGGTCGGCACCTCCGGCAACCACGGCCAGGGCGTGCCCCACACAGCCCCGTGCGCCGGCCCCCGGCGGCGACGCGGCTCCCGCGCCCATCCCGACCGTGCCGTCCGAGAACCGAACCCCCGCTGGTGAGCGGGTGTGCAACGCAGGGGACACATGAAGCCCACACCGACCGCCAAGACCACCCGGCTACTGCGCTCCACCGCGCAGCGGCTCGTCGCGGTGCTCCGGCGCAAGGTGCTGTTCCGTTACCGGCTCGTCCTGATCACCCTCGTCGCCCTGGCCGTCGGCATCGGCGTCGGCGCCGTGTGGGGTCCCACCGGCTGGTTCCCGCCCAGTTCCACCATCCTCACCGTCCTCGCGGGCGGCCTCCTCCTCAAGCGCAAGAGCCTGGCCTTCCTGCTGGCCGTGGTCGCGGCCGTCCTGGTCTTCGTCGCCTTCATGCTCGACTTCGGCCAGGTGGGCCCCGGCCTGCTGGTCACCATCGGCGTCACCGCGGTGCTGTCCTACCTGCTGTCCGGGGTGCGCGAGCGCCTCGGAGTCCAGGGCCTCAGCGGCGAGATGATGCTGCTGGACCTGCGCGACCGCCTGCGCCGCCAGGGCAAGCTGCCCCGGCTGCCCGAGGGCTGGGGGCGCACCGCCGTCCTGCGCCAGGCGGGCGGCTCGTCCTTCGGCGGCGACTTCGTCGTCTCCATCCGCAGGGAGAACCGGCTGGACGTGGCCGTCGTGGACGTCTCCGGCAAGGGGGTGGACGCCGGAACCCGGGCCCTGCTGCTCTCCGGCGCCTTCAGCGGGCTGATCGGGGCCGTCCCCACCCGCGACTTCCTGGCCCACTGCAACGACTACCTCATGCGTAACAGCGGTGGCGAGGGCTTCGTCACCGCCGTGCACCTGAGCGTGGACCTGGACACCGGCGAGTACCAGATCGCCTCCGCCGGGCACCCGCCCGCGCTGCACTACGACAGCGGCGGCGGGCTGTGGAGCACCACCGAGGCCAAGGGCGTGGTCCTCGGTGTGATCCCCGAGATGACCTACACCTCCGTCGAGGGCAGGCTCCGGCCCGGCGACGCCATCATGCTCTGCACCGACGGCCTCATCGAGACCCCGGGCGAGGACCTCGACGCCGGAATCGACCGCCTCCTCGGCGCGGCCGAGCAGCTCGTCCCGCGCGGTTTCGCCACCGGGGCGGACGAGATCGTGGACACCCTCAGCAGGGACAAGAACGACGACTGCGCCCTGGTCGTCCTCTGGCGGGACTGACCCGCCGGGCGGCTTCCGGCGTGCTGGTGAGGTGTCCGGTGTGCTCTTGGACCGCCTCGACGGGTAGGGTCGGGGTGCTCCCCGTCCCGCGTACGGCGGTCAGACCGTACACGTCCCCGGATCACCGTGCCCGCCCTTTCCGCCCCCGGAAGACCCATCCGACGCACGGTTCACCACACCAGTGACAACGGGACCGGAGCGGGGCCGTGGAACCACCGGCCCACCGCTTTTCCCAGGATCCGGTGCCGCCCGTGGTGCTTCCCACCGGGCGCAGAAGAATGCGAGGGGGTGCTTCGCATGTCAGAAGGCGAGCGCGCTGAAGAACTGATCGATCTGGTCGAGAACAACGACCTGACCGGTATCCGGCTCTGGTTGGCCGAACACAGGCCCTACGAGATCGCCGACGAACTCTCCCGCATGGACGGCAGCGAGGCGATCATCCCCTTCCGGCTCCTGGACAAGGACCGCGAGCTGGAGGTCTTCGAGGAGCTCGACCCCGGCCAGCAGCAGTCCATCCTGCTCGGGCTGCGGGACACGGCCTTCCACGAGATCCTCGAGGAGATGGACCCGGACGACCGGGCCCGTCTGATCGGCGAGGCGCCAGCCAAGATCGCCACCCGTGCCCTGGCCGGGCTCAGCCCCGCCGAACGCAGGATGACCGCCGCCCTGCTGGGCTACCCCGAGGACTCCGTCGGCCGGTACATGACCCCCGAGACGGTCATCCTGCACCGCGACCTCACGGTGGGCCGCGCCCTGGAGGTCGTGCGCGCGCGGGGGGCCGACGCCGAGACCATCTACACCCTGCCGGTGGTCAGCGACGGCCGCCGCATGGTCGGGACGGTGACGCTGGGCGACCTCGTGGTCAGCGACGACGAACGGCTGATCAAGGACATCGTGGACGTGTTCGCGCCGCGCGTGCGCGCCGCGGAACCGGTCGAGGACGCCGCCCGCCTGATGCAGGAGGCCAACCTGGTCGCCCTGGCGGTGGTGGACTCCGAGGAGCGCTTCGTGGGTCTGCTGACCTTCGACGACGCCCTGGAGGTCATCGAGGCCGCCGACTCCGAGGACATGGCCCTCCAGTCCGGCGCGAGCCCGGTCGGCGAGCACTACGTGTCCGTCGGGGTGCTGCGGTTGGTCGGCGCGCGCTCGGTGTGGCTGATGCTGCTCATCGTGGCGGCCACGCTCACGGTCAACGTGATGCAGGCCTTCGAGTCGGCCCTGGAGGCGGTCACCGCCCTGGCCCTGTTCGTGCCGATGCTCATCGGCACGGGCGGCAACGTCGGCGCCCAGTCGGCCACCGCGATCGTGCGCGCCCTGGCCGTGGGCGAGGTCCGGGTGCGCGACCTGCCCTCGGTGATCTGGAAGGAGGCCCGGGTCGGCCTGCTGCTGGGACTCCTCCTGGCCGTGCTGGCCCTGGGCATCGGCTCCCTGCTGGTGGGCGTGGACGTCGCCGTGGTGGTGGCGTGCTCGGTGATCGCGGTGTGCACGTGGGCGGCGGCCATCGGCTCGTCCATGCCGCTGCTCGCCCGCAAGGTGGGCGTGGACCCGGCGGTGGTGTCCTCTCCGATGGTGACCACCATCGTGGACGCCACGGGCCTGCTCATCTACTTCTCCATCGCCACCGTGGTCCTGGGTCTTTGACCTGGTCCCCGAGCCCGCCCCGGACGCCCCACCGGCATGAACGGGGCGGGAACCGGGTATCGCGACAGGGCAGGACGGATCGAGGGAGGATTACATGTCCGGTACCGGAGATGCGTTCAAACGGCTGAGGAAGGCCGTCGACGACAACGCCGAACACGCCCAGGGCCTGGTCGGCAAGGCGGCCAGAGCCGCCAAGAAGGCCACCGGCGGCGCCCACGACGACAGGATCGACCGGGGCGCCGGAGCCGCGACGGAGTACCTGCGCAAGCGCGCTCGGGAGAACGAGCGGACCCGGCCGGACGGGGAGATCCGCCGGGACGGGGAGAACCCGAGGTAACGCGGCCCGTCTTCACGCGGGGCGGGCGGGACGTCCACAATGAGGGATGCCCTCACCCGCCCCGCGCCGATCCCCGTCCCCCTCCGGCCGCCCCGTCCCCCGCTGGCCGCTGCTGCTCGCCAGGGTTCGCATGCCGCTGATGTGGACGGCCACCCTCGCCCTCCTCGCCGGTTACCTCGGCCTCTCCTGGTGGGTGGGCGGCGTCCTGTTCGCCGCCGCGCTGGCCGTGTACCTGCGACTGGGCACCGTGCGGTGCGAGCCCCGGGTGCTGGAGCCGCCCGTGCGGGGCAGGTGGATGGCGCTCACCAGCCCCGTGGACAGCGTGCCGAGCCAGGGCAGCCACGCCTACGGGCAGACCCACGCGCTCGGTCTGGTCGCCGAACCCGGCGCGGGCGCCCGCCCCGACATCGGCTGGCGGCCGCTCAGCCGCCCGCCGGGCGACTTCCCGGCCTTTGGCCAACCCGTCCACGCGCCCGCCGACGGGACGGTGGTGACCGCGCACGGGAGCCAGCGCGACCACCGCAGCCGCAACTCCTGGCCCTGGCTGTTCGGCTCGGTCGTGGAGAACACGCTGCGGGAGCTGCGCGGCCCGGCCGGACTGCTCGGCAACCACCTGGTGATCGACGTGGGCGGCGCCTACGTACTCCTGGGCCACCTGGAGCGCGGATCGCTCGCGGTCCGCCGCGGCGACCGCGTCCGGGCCGGTCAGGCACTGGCCCGCTGCGGGAACTCCGGCGCCTGCACCGAGCCCCAGGTGCGGATGCAGCTCATGGACCGCCCGGGGCCGGTGTTCGCCGCCGGCCTGCCGTTCGTGTGGGCGCCGGGGTGGAACGGCGGGGACGGCGGCGCGGGGCTGCCCGAGACCTGGCGCCCCGTGGTGGTTGCCGGGCCCGTCCACGGGGGCGCGCCGGTGGAGGACATCGAGCCCGAGGGCGTACCCGCTGGTCAGGCGGTTCCGGACACGGATTACGCTGATGAGGTAAGGCGAACCTAACGGTTCCTGGGGTTCGGCGGGAGCGCGGAGGGAGAAGAGTGGACACGGCCCAAGGACGTCCCTGCCAGCTCACGGTGTGCCGGGGCTGCTGCTGCGGTACCAAGAAGAAGGTCCCCGGGGTGGACCACAAGGCCCAGCTCGCCCGCCTCAGGGCCATCGACGACCACTCCGGCCGCAGCGTTCCCGTCCGCACCAGCAAGTGCCTGGGCATCTGCTTCCAGGCCAACGTGGTGGTCGTCCAGCCGTCCTCGGCGGGACGGGCCGCCGGAGGCCGCCCGGTGTGGCTGGGGGAGGTCACCGAGGACAAGCTGGTCGAGGCCGTCGACGACTGGATCTTCGAGGGCGGGCCCGGTATCGCCCCGCTGCCCGCCGTCCTGGCCGACCACGTGACCTCCAAGGACGCCAAGAAGCCGAAGAAGCGCAAGAAGCCCAAGCACTCCAAGGCGGCCAAGAAGGAGCGCAAGAAGGACAGGCGCGAGGCCGCCGCCCGCCTGAGCGAGGACGGCGGGAAGAAGAAGGACGAGAAGCCCAAGAAGGGCAAGAAGTCCAAGAAGGACGACAAGAAAGCCAAGAAGGCCGAAAAAGCCAAGAAGGACAAGAAGTCCAAGAAGGGCGGTGAGTCCGGCGGGGACTGACCCCAGGCCCCCGGAGGCCCCGCGCCCCGGCGCCGGAGAGGCTCCCGGCAGGCGGCCGCCCGGACGCGCCGGAAAACCGTCCCACCGGGTCGGTCCCCGGCACGGGCACTACCGGCTCTGCGGGGCGAACTGGGTCCGGTACAGCGCCGTGTACAGCCCGCCCTGGCCCAGCAGCTCGTCGTGCGTGCCGCGCTCCAGGATCCGGCCGTCCTCCAGCACCAGGATCTGGTCCGCCTCGCGCACCGTCGCCAGCCGGTGCGCGATCACCAGCGAGGTCCGGCCCTCCAGCGCCACGGACAGCGCCTCCTGCACCGCCGCCTCGGACCCGGAGTCCAGGTGGGCCGTCGCCTCGTCCAGCACCACCACCGACGGCGCCTTCAGCAGCAGACGCGCGATCGCCAGCCGCTGCTTCTCACCGCCCGACAGCCGGTACCCGCGGTCGCCGACCATCGTGTCCAGCCCGTTGGGCAGCTGGTCCAGGAGGGTGCCCAGCCGCGCCATCCGCAGCACCTCCTCCAGCTCGGCGTCGGTCGCCTCCGGCCGGGCGTACCGCAGGTTCGCCCCCACGGTGTCGTGGAACAGCTGCGCGTCCTGCGTGACCACGCCGACCGCCTCGCGCAGCGAGTCGCCGGTCACCTCGCGCAGGTCCAGCCCGCCGAGGAGCACCCGGCCCTCGGTCGGGTCGTACAGGCGCGACACCAGGTGCGTCAGCGTCGTCTTGCCCGCTCCGGACGGCCCCACCAGGGCCACCATCGTCCCCGGCTCCGCCCGGAACGACACCCCGCTCAGCACCTGGGTGTCCTCGTCCACCGACGCCTGCGGCGTCAGCTCCAGCGACGCCACCGACGACTCCTTCGCCGCCGGGTAGCGGAACGACACGTTGTCGAACTCCACGCCCAGACGCTCCCCGGGCAGGTCCCGTGCGTCGGGGCTCTCCCTGATGCCCGGCTCCAGGTCCAGCACCTCGAAGACCCGGTCGAAGGAGACCAGCGCGGTCATGATCTCCACGTGCACGTTGGACAGCGTCGTCACCGGCCCGTACAGGCGGGCGAGCAGGGTGGTCAGCGCCACCAGCGTGCCCACCTCGAAGGCCCCGCCGATCGCCAGCACGCCGCCGACGCCATAGACCATCGCCATGGCCAGCGCCGTGATCAGGCCCAGCATGCTGAACAGCAGCGAGCCGAACACCGCCTGGCGCACGCCCAGGTCCCGGACCCGGCTCGCGCGCCGGGCGAACCCCGCCGACTCCTCCTCGGGGCGTCCGTACAGCTTGACCAGCATCGCCCCGCCGACGTTGAACCGCTCGGTCATCAGCGAGCTCATGTCCGCGTTGGTGTCCATCGCGTCGCGGGAGATGTGCGCCAGCCGCCGCCCGATCACCTTGGCGGGGACCACGAACAGCGGAACCAGGGCCAGCGCGATCAGCGTCACCTGCCACGACAGGGCGATCATCGTCACGATCACCGCGGTCGCGCTCACCACGTTGGACACCACCGACTGCAGGACGGAGGTGATCGCCCGCTGCGCGCCCACCACGTCCGTGTTCAGCCGGCTGATCAGCGACCCCGTCTGCGTACGGGTGAAGAAGGCCACCGGCATCCGCTGGACGTGGGTGAACACCTGCGTGCGCAGCTGGTAGATGACCCCCTCGCCGATCCGGGAGGACAGCCACCTGCCGAGCAGGGTCAGTCCGCTCTCCAGTACCGCCAGCCCCGCCGCGGCGAGCGCCAGCCACACCACCAGCGCGGTGTTCCCGGTCAGGATGCCGCGGTCGATGATGGCCCTGAGCAGGAGCGGGTTGGCGACCACGATCCCGGCGCCGACCGTCGTCACCAGCAGAAAACACAGGATCACCCGCCAGTGCGGGCGGGCGTAGGAGATGATGCGTCGGGTGATTCCGGGGGGCAGTGACTGCCCCTTCGCGCTCCCGTCGTTGACCAGGGCCCTGTAGGAGGGCCTGCCGGACATCATTGTCATGAACAGCCTCGTTCTGCTTGCCTATTCGCCACGCAAGCGTCAACACCGGTGCGTGTGCACCGCTTCCCAGGTCGCCTGCGGGCACGGGGAGGGACCCGCACGCGTCACGGGGCGGGTGGGGCCGCCAGCCGTCGCGACGGGTCGGGGAGAGGTCCTGCCGGTACTAGAGGGAGTGGGCGAGGCGGCCCAGGGCCGCGGTGGTGGACCGGCCGGGGGTGAAGGGCAGCTCCCAGGCCTGCGCGCCGAGCGCGTCGGCGCCGCGGATCTTGGCCTGGGTGTAGCGGTCCCCGGCGGTGTAGGCCAGGGCGGCGGGCGCCAGGGGGCGCAGCACCTCGGCGTAGGAGGCCCAGTCGGCGACCTCGGGCGGTCCCTCGATGACGAACGCGCCGGTGACGCAGGCCAGGGCGGCCACGGTCTCGGCGCGCTCCTCCGCGGGGTTCACGGGGCGTCCCGGGCCCTTCCAGGCGCGCACGCGCGCGTCGGACTCCACGCCCACCACCAGGGGCAGCCCCCGGTCGGCGATGGAGCGGAGGAAGCGGACGTGTCCGACGTGCAGGACGTCGAAGGCCCCGGTGACGACCGCCGGTCGCACCAGGGGGTCGGGACGCTCGAACCAGTGGGCGCTCAGCGCGGTGCCGGGTCCCTGCGTCGCTTCCGTGTCCGTCATTCCACCACCCGTTCGGCAGGCCTGAGGGCGCCCGGATCCGATCGCGCCCGCGGGCTCGCCCGAAAGGTCAACGTATCCGTTCGGGACGGGTATTCCTTCTCGGGGCGCACCGGCCGAACACGGTTCGCCTTCGGGGCGGGGGAGTGGCCCGCGAATGTGAGCTACATCACCGGAGAATCCACTCGATGGAATGCCGGAAACGTCCGAAATCACGAATGAAGGAGGGAGTGTGGGGAGGGCAAGGGGGCGTCCCCCGGGGGGAATGGCGAAGCGGGCTGGTGCTTGAGTGCACAGCTTGTCCCGAGTGTGGTGCGGGGGTTCGGGGGTTGTCCCCCGGGGGAAATGGCGAAGCGGGCTGGTGCTTGAGTGCACAGCTTGTCCCGAGTGTGGTGCGGGGGTTCGGGGGTTGTCCCCCGGGGGAAATGGCGAAGCGAGCTGGCACGTGAGTGCACAGCTCGCCCCGAGCGGAGCGGGCGACGAGAATCGAACTCGCATGGCCAGCTTGGAAGGCTGGTGTTCTACCATTGAACTACGCCCGCGTGGCACCGGAGACTTCGAGTGTCCTCTAGACTCGTGGAGCCGACGGGGACAAGACTACAGTCTCCGGAGCCGTGGTCGCACACACCTTTCGGGAGTGCCATCCTTGGTTCGGCACACGGGGTGTAGCGCAGCTTGGTTAGCGCGCATGCTTTGGGAGCATGAGGCCGCGGGTTCGAATCCCGCCACCCCGACGAAACCACCGTGGCAGCGGCTCCGGCCGCGCGCCGTGGCCCCCTGTCTATCTGCCCTAGACTTGGTGCGATCAGCAGGAAACTGTAAGTCCCAGCCCGTCGCAGGGCACCCCAGCTGGATGCGGTCGTCAAGACCCCGGGGGTGCGCGCGTGCCTTTCGCCGTTGTGTGTGGTGCGCCTGCGGGCCGACGCGGACACCAGCCGGCAAACCTAGGAGTACCGCCCCGTGAAGACCGATGTCGAGGAGCTGAGCCCCACCCGGGTCAAGCTGACCATCGAGGTGCCCTTCGAGGAGCTCGATCACGCTTTCGACGTGACGTACAAGTCGCTCGCCAAGCAGGTCCGGATCAAGGGCTTCCGCCCCGGCAAGGCGCCGGCGCGGCTGATCGACCGTTACGTCGGCCGCGGCGCGGTGATCAGCGAAGCGGTCAACCACGCCGTTCCGGAGCTCTACAACGAAGCCATCCAGAAGGAGGAGCTCTTCGCGCTCGGCCAGCCCGACGTGGAGGTCACCAAGCTGGAGGACAACGACGAGCTCGCCTTCACGGCCGAGGTCGACGTCCGCCCCAAGTTCGAGGTCGAGGACTACAAGGGCATCGAGGTCACCGTCGACAGCGCCGAGGTGACCGACGAGCAGGTCGACGAGCAGATCGGCACCCTGCGCGAGCGCTTCTCCACCCTGGTGGGCGTGGACCGCCCCGTCGAGGACGGCGACCACCTGTCCATCGACCTGTCCGCCGCCGTCGACGGTGAGAAGCTCGAGGACGTCGCGGTCAGCGGCTACTCCTACGAGGTCGGCACCAACACCATGCTGGAGGGCCTCGACGAGACCCTGCGCGGCATGGAGGCCGGCGGCGAGGCCACCTTCTCCACCACCCTCGTCGGCGGTGAGCACGAGGGCCGGGAGGCGGACGTCACCGTCACCGTGCACAGCGTGAAGGTCAAGGAGCTGCCCGAGCTGGACGACGAGTTCGCCCAGCTGGCCTCGGAGTTCGACACCATCGAGGAGCTGCGCGCGGACGTGCGCAACCGCATGGGCGAGGTCCGCCGCCTCCAGCAGCTCTCCGCCGCCCGCGACAAGGCCCTGGAGCAGCTGATCGACTCCGTCGACATCCCGCTGCCCGAGTCGGTCGTCGAGGAGGAGATCACCCGCCGCCGCCAGAGCCTGGAGCAGCAGCTCGCGCAGAGCGGCCTCACCAAGGAGGCCTACCTCGAGTCGCAGGAGAAGACCGAGGAGGAGTTCGACGAGGAGCTGACCACCGGCGCCCGCTCCGCGGTCAAGGCCGGGTTCATCCTCGACCAGCTGGCCATCCAGGAGGACCTGAGCGCCGACCAGGGCGAGCTCAGCCAGTACGTCTTCGAGCAGGCCCAGCGCATGGGCGTGAGCCCGGACCAGCTGGCCCAGCACCTGGTCGAGTCCAACCAGATCCGCGTCGCCTTCACCGAGGTCGTCCGCGGCAAGGCCATGGACCTGGTCCTGGCCGGCGCCCGGATCACCGACGAGGACGGCAACGTCGTCGAGCAGGAGACCGCCGAGGAGGAGGCCGCCAAGGCCGCCGCCGTCGCCGCGGGTGAGGCCCTGGAGGCCGTCGAGGCCGACGCCGAGGCCGACACCGCGGACGCGGCCGACGAGGCCAAGGCTGAGGAGACGAAGGCCGACGAGGCCAAGGCTGACGAGGCCAAGTAGGCCCCGGGTAGCCCCCAGGCTTCGCGCGTACGGGCCCCGTCCGACCCTCCGGGTCGGGCGGGGCCCGCGTCGTGTTCGCCTGTGGAAGAACGCCCTGTACGGAGATCGTGCCACCCTGCGCTCAAAGCGAACAGGGGCGCGAACCGGACGAGCGCGGTGCCGCACGGCGTTAGTGTCGCTGTATCGCAACCGTTTCGATTCCGGAGCAGGTGACGAGAGTGCCGTCGACCTTTGAAGAGTCCCCGCGTTTCGACGCCCGTACGTCGGAGACGCAGATTTCCCCTTTGCTTGAGCAGACGCCTCAGCGCCTGTTGCGCCAGCGAATCGTCTTCCTCGGCCAGCAGGTCGACGACGAGATCGCCAACCGCCTGGTGGGTGAGCTGCTGCTGCTGTCCGCGGAGGACCGCCAGCGCGACATCACCATGTACATCAACTCGCCCGGCGGTTCCGTGACCGCGGGCATGGCGATCTACGACGTCATGCAGTACATCCCCAACGACGTGCGCACCGTGGGTATCGGTATGGCCGCGTCCATGGGCCAGATGCTCCTGTGCGCCGGAGCGCCGGGCAAGCGCTACGCGCTGCCGCACACCCGCGTCATGATGCACCAGCCGTCCGGCGGCATCGGTGGTACCGCCTCCGACATCCGCATCCTGGCCGACCAGCTGCTCTACGTGAAGAAGATGTTCATCGAGAAGATCTCCGAGCACACGGGCCAGACGGTCGAGCAGATCGAGAAGGACGCCGACCGCGACCGCTGGTTCACGGCCAAGGAGTCCAAGGAGTACGGCTTCATCGACGAGGTCCTCGAAGGGACCCTCGACGTGACCCAGGGCCGAACCCAGAGTTGATCCGTCGGACCTCATCCCAGGAACGGCGCAGTGCGTGGAAGGCGTGAAATGACCGAGTTCAACCCCAGTCTCATCGGCGGCGCGGCCTCGATGGCCCCCCAGGGTCGCTACGTCCTGCCGTCCTACGTGGAGCGGACGTCCTACGGCGTCAAGGAGATGAATCCGTACAACAAGCTCTTCGAGGAGCGGATCATCTTCGTCGGCGTCCAGATCGACGACACGTCGGCCAACGACCTGATGGCCCAGCTCATCACCCTGGAGCAGCTCGACTCCGAGCGGGACATCCAGATGTACATCAACTCGCCGGGAGGCTCCTTCACCTCCCTCATGGCGATCTACGACACGATGCAGTTCGTCCGCCCCGACATCCAGACGGTGTGCATCGGCCAGGCCGCCTCGGCCGCCGCGATCCTGCTCGCGGGCGGGACGGAGGGCAAGCGCGGCGCGCTGCCCAACGCCCGCATCCTGATCCACCAGCCCGCGACCGAGGGCATGCACGGCCAGGCCAGCGACATCGAGATCCAGGCGAACGAGATCACCCGTATCCGTACGCAGCTGGAGACCACTCTGGCCCGCCACACCGGGCGCTCCGTCGAGCAGGTCTCCAAGGACATCGAGCGGGACAAGATCCTGACCGCCGAGGAGGCCAAGGACTACGGCATCATCGACTTCGTGCTGCCCTACCGCAAGGCCTCCCTGAAGTCCTGACGCAGGGCCGCGGCACAGCCGGACGGCCTGACCGGGCGCGCGGACGCGGCGCCGGGCAGGACGTCCGGGCGAAGGTGAAGCGCAGGCCGGACCGGCCCATGACCCGCCTGGGGGAGCCCGGTGGTGAAGCCGGTCCGGTTTTTCGCTTAGTCTGACGGAGAGCGACACACAGATCGCCTCGTCCGTGACCACCGCTGTGGACGGTCACGGAAGATTTTCGACTTCCGGGCGGTTGCCCGCGCGAGCGGCACCGACGGGGCGGCCTTAGTTTTGAGGAGTGGCTGGGTGGCACGCATCGGCGACGGCGGGGACCTGTTGAAGTGCTCGTTCTGCGGCAAGAGCCAGAAGCAGGTGAAGAAGCTCATCGCCGGCCCCGGCGTGTACATCTGCGATGAGTGCATTGATCTGTGCAACGAGATCATCGAAGAGGAACTCGCCGACGCCACCGAGCTCACCTGGGACTCGTTGCCCAAGCCCCGTGAGATCTACGAGTTCCTGGACTCGTACGTGATCGGTCAGGAGCAGGCCAAGAAGGCGTTGTCGGTGGCGG
>NZ_KB906878.1:0-66919 GCF_000381685.1 Nocardiopsis sp. CNS-639 | reverse complement strand
GAACACCTCGGTCTCACCGATGCGCAGGACACCGGGCACGTTGGCGCCGATGGCGCGGCCCACCAGCGAGGCGAGCTGTTCGGCGTCGGCGCGGTCACGGGCGAAGGTGGCCCCCTCGGTGTCCTTGTAGACCGCCTGCGCGCCGTTGGCGAAGCGCATGAGGGTGGTGCTGCCGTCGGAGCCGTCCTCGACGAGTCCCTGCTGGCTCACCACGTCGAATCCGGTGGTTTCGGCCAGGTCCTCGACACCGGCGAAGGTCCCGTTCCACAGCATGAGCGCCGCGATCCGCTCGTCCTGGTCACCGTCCCGGGCCTGCGCGGGTTCCTCGTCGTACTCCGCGGCGGAGGGGGCAGGGGACTCGGCGGGGTACCCGGAGACCTGTGTTCCCTCGGGGTAGGTCGGGTCCGGGGTTTCGGCGACCCCGCCGTCGTTCGTGTCCGCGTACTGACCGGAGCTGCCGGCCTCCGCCCGGTGGCGGTGGTGGGGACGACGGTGGTCGCCCGCCATGAAGACCTGGGTCCGTGCGTCCTGGGCGGTGTGGTGCCCGATGTCCTCAAGGCGGTACCGGTAGGCGAGGTCGGCGACGACGTCCTCGACCGTCGGGGGGTGGTTGCCGTCCTTCTTGTCGGCGGCGACGAGCGCGCCGAGGTCGGGCCCGGTCGGAGGGTTGCCGCCCCACGGGTCGTCGGGGTCGGCAGGGGCCGGTTCCTGTGCGTGCGCCGCCGGTGCGGGGGCGTAGAAGTCGTCCTCCGGGTCATCGGCGGGGTCGTCGGTCCGGGGCGGATCCGTCTCCCGGGCGTGGGGCGCTTGGGACAAGGGCGAGGGGTTGAGCGTGCTGCTGAACAGTGCGGTGAAGTCCTGGTGGGGCGGCGTCGTGGAGGGTTCTGCGGTGGTGGATCCCGCCGTCGGTGAGTTCGGGGCGGGGGACGGCCGAGAGGGCTCCCCCCGCTCCGGCGCGTCGGGGTCGGTGGCGGCGGTGCCGTGGTCGTCGGAGAGGTCACGGGTGCCGTCCCCGTGGTGGTCGGCGGGCGGGGTCCCCCGCCGGGTGCGGTTTCCCGAGCCGGCCCCGCGGCGGTCGGAGGAGCCGCCCGTGGAGCGGTCCGTGGCGGTGGCGCCGCTGTTCCCGGTTCGCGGCCGCGCGGAGGGCTCGGCGCGGGCACCGGTGCCGCCGCCTGTCGGTGGTGCGGGCGGGTCGTCGTCGCGGGGGCCGCGATCGCGACGGGCGGGAGGATGGTCGTCGGCGTCGTAGAGGTCGTCGTCGCTGTCGGAGTTGTCCTCGCCGTCGGAGCTGTCCTCGCCTTCGTCGTTGTGCGACTGCGGTTGGGGTTGGGGGTACGGGGCCGTGGGGGCGAGGCCGGCGGCGGCGGCGACGGCGACGGCGTCCCCGGGAGCGTTCAGGTTCAGGGTGGCGACGACGCGGCGGACGTGTCTGGTCACCCTCTCGCGGACGTTCTCGACCGACGTGTTGCGGATGTTCTCGGTCACCGCGCTGTCGTGCGTTCTGACGTGCGCGACGATCTCGTCGATGCTCAGCCCCGCGCCCAGGTGGACGAAGACCTCGAATTGGGGCTCGTTCAGCCTGTCGATCTGGTCGACGGCCCGGCTGGTCTGCTCGAAGGTGAGTTCGGGGGTCGGTTCGGGGCGGGGGGCGGCCGCGCGGGCCGGGCCCCGGCGGGTCGGTTCGGGGCGGGGGGCGGCCGCGCGGGCCGGGCCCCGGCGGGTCGGCTCGGGGCGGGTGGCGGTCGCGCGGGTCGGTCTCCGGCGTGTCGGCGCCGGCGGTTCGGTGGCCGTCGCGCGCAGGTCCTCCCGTGCGGAGGCGAGGTCGGGTGCCTCGCGGGCGGCGGCGGTCATCTCGTCGAAGTCGAGCATCCCGAGGCGGTGGACGAGTTTTCTGGGCTGGTCCTTGAGCGTGATCGGATTCAGGTCGGTCTGCTCGGCGATCTGGTCGGTTCGATACCCCTCGGCCAGGTGGACGAGGATCCGGCGCTGGTCCGGCCGGAGGAAGCGGATGCGGGTGAGGGCCCGTTGTCTGCGCTGGTCGGGTGTCAGATCGCCGGGGTCGGTGTCGTCGGCGAGCCCGGCGGCGACGGCGGCGTCGACCACTCCCGCGCGGTCGCTCGCATGGAGGCCCAGGGAGTTGGTGATGCCCCTCATGACGATCATGAATCGTGTGCGGGGCCAACCGGGTCGGGCGGTGATCTCGGCTTCGGTGCGCCCGGCGCCCAGGGCGGTGAGGAGTTCGAACTCGGGGTCGCTCAGGGTGGTGATCCGGTCGATGGTCCGGGCCCTCTGCTCGGCGGTGGGAGCGGAGAGCCGTGGGCCCTCCAGCCCGGTGGCGAGGGCCGCGTCACGCATCTCGTTCCGGTTGAGCACCCCGAGGCGGCGGACGAGGCGGGCGAGGAGGTTGTTGGCACGGGTGGCGGAGCCGTTGACCCCGCTCGGGTTCGAGGGGAGCCTGGCGATGTCGCTGGGGCTCAGCCCGCTCGTGAAGTGGGTGAGGAGTTCCCGCTGGTCCGCGGGCAGGAAGCGGATGCGGGTGACGGCCCGTTGTCTGCGCTGGTCGGGTGTCAGGTCGCCGGGGCCGGAGTCGTCGGCGAGTCCGGCGGCGACGGCGGCGTCGACCACTCCCGCGCGATCACCCGGTGGCAGCCCCAGGGCGTCGGTGATGCCGCTCAGGGCGGTGGTGAATCCGCGGAGCGACCAGCCGTGCCGGGCGGTGATCTCGGCGTCGGTGTCCCCGGAGCCCAGGGCCACGAGGACCCCGAACTCGAATTCCCCCAGGTCGGAGATGCGGTCGACGGCCTGTCCCCGCTGCTCCTCGGTGAGCGCGGGGAGCGTCGGGGCCTGGAGTTCGGCGGCTCGGGCGGCGTCGCGCGCCTCGTTGCGGCCGAGCACCCCGAGGCGGCGCACGAGGTCGGTGAGGAGGGCACCGACCGAGTCCGGGTTCGAGGAGGTCCGTTGGGCGATCTCCCCGGGCTTCAGCCCGTCCGCGACATAGGTGAGCGCCTGGTGCTGGTCCTGCCGGAGGAAGCGGATGCGGGTGAGGGCGCGTTGTCTGCGCTGGTCGGGTGTCAGGTCTCCGGGGTCGGAGTCGTCGGTGAGCCCGGCGGCGGCGGCGACGGCGGCCACTCCCTCGCGATCGCCCGGTCGCAGTCCCAGGGAGTCGCTGACGCCCCTCATGAGGGTGGCCAGTCTCTGGGATCTCCAGCCGTGCCGGGCGGTGATCTCGGCGTCGGTGCGCCCGGCGCCCAGGGCGACGAGGAACTCGAATTCGGGGTCGCTCAGAGTGGTGATCCGGTCGACGGCACGGGGCGCCTCGTCGTCGGCGGGCGCGGAGGGGCGGCTCGTCCAACCGGCGGCTCGGGCGGCATCGGCCACCTCCTTGGCGCGGAGCACCCCGAGACGGTACTTCAGACGGGAGAAGAGGTTCTCGACCGACTTCCTGTGCGTGCCGCGCAGAACGGCGATCTCCCTGAGCGTCTTCCCTTCCAAGTAGTCGGTGAGGATCTGGTCGTGGTCCTTGCGCAGGAAGTGGATGCGGGTGAGGGCTCGTTGTCCGCGCTGGTCGGGTGTCAGGTCTCCGGGGTCGGAGTCGTCGGTGAGTCCGGTGGCGGCGGCGACGGCGGCCACCCCCTCGCGGTCCTCCAGCGACAGGCCCAGAGAACGGGTGAGACCGCCCATGACGACCGTGAGTCCGGAGGGCGTCCAGCCGTGCCGGGTGATGATCTCGGCGTCGGTGCGCCCGGCGCCCAGGGCGACGAGGACGTCGAACTGGCTGCCGTGCAGTTCCTTGACGGCCCTGACCGTTCGGGGGTCGACCGGTACGGCGGTGCCGGGTCCGCCGTCGGAGGCCCCCGCCGGCCGGGGGACGGGAGCGGTGGCGCCGGAGAGGCCGGACGGGTCTCCCGCGTCCACCTCGCCCGGCTCCGGTCCCGGTACCCGGTCGTCCGGCGGTCCGAGGCGGTCGGTCCCCGGGAGGTCGTGGGCGTCACCGGCGCCGGTGAGCAGGGAGGGGTCGATGCCCACCGTCTCCGGGTCGTAGAAGGCGAACGGGTCCCCTGTTTCCGCGTCGTCCAGGTCCAGGTCGTCCAGCAGGCCGATGGGGTCGGTCTCCATGCGGTCGGGGGCGTCGTCGGCGGCGGTACCGAAAGGGTCCGCGGCGCCGGTCGTTTCCGTGTCGCGGAGGAAGGCGAACGGGTCTCCTGTTTCCGCGTCGTCCAGGTCCAGGTCGTCCAGCAGGCCGATGGGGTCGGTCTCCATGGGCTCGGGGGTGTCGTGGGCGGCGGTGAACGGAGAAGGTCCGTCGTCGGACTGCCCGGTGGCGGCGGACGGGGCGGGGTGCGGCAGATAGCCGTGATGGGCGTCGCCGGAGGGGCTGGGACGGTGGCCGGGGGGCGGGGTCCAGTGGCCGGGAACGATCTCGGCCTCGATGAACAGCAGGTTCTCGGCACGCTCACCGGGGATCGGCTCACCGGTTCGGGCGTAGGCGGCGTGGATGTACAGGCGCGCTCCCCGGGCGCCCAGCACCCGCCCCGGGGAGGCCGGGCGGATGTGGGCGGCGGGATAGCCGCGGGGGATACGGAGCATGACGTAGGCGGGTGCGCGCTCGACGGCGCGTGTGCCGAAGGTGCCCCAGATGTAGTGCGGAAGGTCCACCACGGTGCCCGCGACGCGGTCGGGGTCGCCCGGGGCGTGGGGGTCGATGCCCAGTCGGCGCAGGAGCGTGTGGTCGGCGCCCAGGTGCGCGGTGATCGCGACGGGCAGGGCTGCCGTCCCCAGGGTGGTGTCGATGTCGGAGACGATCCATCCGAATTCGTCGCGGTCGTCGGGAGCGACGTCGCCGGTGGCCAGGCCGTTCTCGACCATGTCGCGGGCGTGCTCGTTGTACTCCCACAGGGAGTGGGCCCGGTCGGTGGTGGTGTCCAGGACGTGGGCGGCCCGGGTCGGCTCCGGGCTTCCCGGTGTCGTCACGACCGTGGGCAGGGCGCGCTCGGCCCACTGGTCGGCGGCCTGGTCGTCGGTTCGGGCGCGGACGGTTTCGCCCATGCCGGTACCGGGGGTGTGGTCCCGGTCGCTGCCGTGCCAGGGGACGGTTGCGGGGATAGGGCCGACCTGCCCACCACCGGAGCGGTGGTGGGGCGCGTCGGGGAGGTGTTCGGGGTCGCCGGAGCCGTCATCGCTGTCGGTGCTGTCGGAGTCGTCGCTGTCGACGTCCATCGTGAAGACGGGGGTGCCGTCGGCGGTGAGGCGTCCGATGGTGTCGAGGTCGTGGGAGCGGTAGCCGGGGTCGGTGAGACCGGCGATGGCCTCCTCGACCGTCAGGGGCCCTTCCTTGGCGGTCTTGGGGTCGGCGAGAGCGCTGAAGTCGGGTGTGGTCGGGGGGTTGCCGTTCCACGGGTCGTCGGGGTCGGCCGGTTCCCCTGGGGGCGCCGTCGGCGCGGGGGCGTAGAAGTCGTCGTCCGTCGTGCCGTACCCGCGCGAGGGGGCGTCACCGGCATCGTCCTCGCTGCCGTGCTCCGCGCTCCTGCGCCCGGGAGGGGAGTCGTGATCCGACTGCGCGCGGTCTCCGGAGGAAGCGTGGTCGGAGGATCGGGATGGGGCGGCCCGTGGCAGGTGGCCCGCGTCGGAGTCGCCGTGCTCGGGGGTCGTCGCGGACGGCTGACCGGCGTGTGCGGAGGGTGTGCGTCCGTGGTCGGGGGGAGACGGGAGAACGGGGGACCCCGACACGGCGCCGTTCGCGTCGGCGGCCGGGACGGGGCTGTGCTCCGCGCCGTTGTGTCCGCCCGGGACGGCGGGGGAGAAGGCGCCGGATGCGCGGATCGGGGGTTCGCCGGTGGTGTGGGTGTCCGTGGTGGCCGGTGCGCGGGTACCGGCGTGGTCACCGGTTCGGAGGTCGCCACGGCCGTGGACCGGGTCGGCTTCGGAGGGACGCCGGCCCTCCGGTGCGCCGTGTCCGGACGGGGTCGGCTGCACACCGGCTGGGTTCCGCGAGCCCGCGGGAGTGGCGTGACCGGGGCCGGAGACGGTGTCGGCGGTAGGGGCGGGTGTGGGGGCGGAGGGGTTGTCACCGTAGAGGACGTCGTCACCGTCGAAACGGCCGTGGGACGCGTCGTCGCCGGCGGGACGCGGTGCGTTCCGGCCTACCTCGTCCGCGCTGGTGACGAGGGGATCGGGGATGTGGGACCACGAGTCGTAGGGTGCGGTACCGGTGGTGTCGACGTGGTCGGAGGGCGCGGGCCCGTCGAAGGGGACGTGGTCGGTACCGAAGTCCCGGCTCGTACCGGGGACGGGGTCGTCGTCCGCACGGTCGTCCGCGGTGCCGGTGGGGGGCACGGGGAGCGCGGACGGGGGTCGGTGGAGGTGGTCGACGGCGGACAGGGCTGTGTCGACGGTGACGTTCTGGAAGGTGGATTGGAAGGCGCCGGCGGTGGCGGAGTAACCGTTGGCCTGCCAGCCCTGATCGGTGAGCAGGGCATTGGTGGTGCCTTCGCCGAGGTAGCCCTCCAGGGCGCCGGACGCGGCGCCGGTGGAGACGATCTCGGCTTTGACGGCGGGGCGCGTCATGTAGTCGCCCATGCCCTGGGTGAGGGTGGTGGGCACGGTCCTGGCGAGGTGGGTGCGAGTCGTGGACGGCAGAGGGGTGGCGTCCAGGAGGTCGGCCAGGCGGTGGGTGAGGTCGGGGCGGCCCCAGTGGGCCATGAGGGTGTCGGCGTAGTCGTTACCCAGAGCGCGGGCACCGGTGGCGCCCAGGGCGGAGCCGTAGTGGGTGGCGAAGACGTCGGCGAGGTCGTCGCGGAAGTCGTTGTTGACGAGGGGATTGTCGAAGGCGCTCTTGCCGGCGGGAGGGTTGAAGGTGGCGGCGAGATCGCGTTCGTACCCGGTGAAGACGTCGGCGAGGTCGCGGTTGATCCCGGGGCCGGGGACGGGGTGGGGAACGGCGGCGTCGGGTGTGGTACCGGCGCGGGTGAAGGGAGGGGGATCGAGACGGGGAGGCGGGGGGATGTCGGCCAGGGTGTCGAGATTGGTGCGCAGCAGGTCGCGCACCTGGTGGCTGAAGAGGCCGTCCACGACGCCGGAGAACCCTGCGGAGATGAGACCGGACAGCCCCGCGCCGCCATGGGTGAGACGGGTCAGCTCCTTGTCGTGGAACCTGCGGGTGCCGGCGTCGATCTGGGCGCGTTGGATGATGGAGTCCAAGGACGCGAAGAGTTGCTCGGTGATCTGGTGGGAGGGGGCGGTGAGCACAAGCCAGGTGAGGACGCGCTGGATGGCGACGGAGCGGATGTACTGGAACCAGGGGATCAAGGCGCGCGAGGCGCCCATGGTCCACTGCGCCATGGCGATGCACCAGGCGATCTCGAGGAGGAGCTGGGTGAGCTGGCCGTAGGCCATTCCGTACGTGTACTCGGCGTTGGCGGCGCCGTCGCCGAGGGCGGTGGACGCCTTGCGGGCGGTTTTGGCTCCGGCGCCGATGTAGTCGTTGTCGTCGGCGGTGAACTGGGCGATGGAGGCCTCGTAGTAGCCGGCGGCCACACCCGAGAAGTCGGTGCGGACTTTACCGCGGACCAGGTCGAGGAAGTCCTTGACTTCCTCGAGGTTCGCGGCGACGTGGTCGTTGTGGGCGGCGAGTCGGCGCATGGCGGCGGGGTCGGCTGAGGGGATCTCCATTCCCAGGAGCCACTTGGCGGTCTCACGGACCCACTCGGCGGTGTCGGAATCGAAAAGAGGCATGCGGGAGACCGTTCCTTCCATCGCTGCTTTTCGCTAGGCCACGAGGGGTTCTTGTCGTGGGCCCACTCTTCGCCGGTGGAACGGCGGTACGGGCACGCCACCCGACACGGTGGGTTTTCGTTGGTTTCCTCTGCCAATGTATATGGCTTTGTGCCCGTTTGTGTTGTGGTGGTGATTCCGGCGCAGCGATGCGACGGGGCCGCGAGTACTCCACCTGCCCTTGGCGACCGGTGGGACGTTCGTGGCGCCGGTCGTGGCAGCGGTGTGTCCCCGGTGAGCGCCACACCGAGCGGACTCTGGCGCAGGGTCTCCCCGAGTTCGGTGACGATCTCGGCGGGAGTGTCGTCCAAACGGTCGAGGATGCGCAGCAGGCCGGGGCTGATGTGCTCACTGTCCGCGCCGCGGGCGGGCGGGTTGTGCCCGGCGAGACGGAACATGTGGTCGCGCTCGTCCAGTGACAGGTGCAGTCCCTGTGCGATGGAGGTGATCATCTGCACGGACGACTGGGGTCCGCGCTCCCGCTCCAGGCGGGTGTAGTAGTCGGTCGACATGTGGCAGAGCGCGGCGACCTCCTCGCGGCGCAGCCCGCTGGTCCTGCGGCGCGACCCGCGCGGGAGACCGACGTCCTCGGGTTGCAGCGACTCCCGGCGGCGTCGCAGGAACGTCGCCAGTCCGGCCCAGTCGATCACGGCCGTCTCCTTCTCGCTCGGTGCTCCGTCGTCTCTATCCGTCGGCGGGCTCTGCCGGCCGCGTGCCGTTGAACCCTCTTCCCCCCTGCGAGAGCGGAAACTGGTCCTCCGCGTCCTCGGATCGGGAGTCCCTGTATAACCGCGGCCGACTCCACGACAGTGGACCCCACACCACGGCTGGGACGCGGACGATGCTGCGCAGGGCCTGTTGACACCCCCCGGCCGGATCGGCCCGGCACGCGTTCCGTCGTCACCGGAGCGTGCCACGGCACCGGGCCCGGCATCGCGGCTCGACCGGCCTCCACCCGGTCGTACCAGGCCGGAGCCGACCGGCCCGAGTTCCCCCGGTCGGCGGAGACCGAGCGGGTGTGCGGCGCCTCGTCTGCGCGGAACGACACGGTCCGGGGCAGGCCGCCACCCAGCGTGGCCGAGGACAAGGGCAGAAGGAGTGGTACGGACGATGAGCGGCTGGGAAGCATGGAACGAACGAGAGCTGGATCGGCTTCGGCGGACGCTCCGCGAGGTGGAGGACGCCGGCGCGAGCCTGGAGCAGGCGACCGAGGAGGCCGTGTCCAAGAACCGCCTCGTCGCGGCGACGGTGAACGCGAGCGGTGAACTGGTCGATTTGAAGTTCAACACCCAGTCCTATCGGAACATGGCGCCCACGGAACTGGCGAGCACCATCAAGGACGTCGTGAATCGCGCGCGGGGACAGATGGCCGACCGGGTCGAGGCGCTCTACCGGCCTTTCGCTCCCGAGAACATCGTCGTGGGCGACGTCGTGAAAGGGGCCTTCGACATCCGCGAGCTCTTTCGCGGACTCGACGTGGAACCGCCGCTGCGGTAGCCGCCGAATGCGGAATCCGAATTTCACCGAGGTACACGCATCTGCCGGGAGAGACCATGCCGAGACACGACGGCTATGGCAGCAACAGCAATTCCGACGACTCCCTCTACGTCGCGTCGGACGAATTGGCGCGCGACGGACAGTACATCCACGAACCGGCCGACAGGATCGAGGCATTGATCGAGTGGTACGAGGCCGGGCGCCGGTCCCTGGGGGCGCCGCCTTGGGGCGAGGGCGACGACTTCGCCAAGCAGATGAACAACGTCATGCAACCGTTGGAGGAGAACCTCATGTTGTACCTGAGGATCCTCAGCCTCGGCCTGCGCCAAGCCTCCGACGGCACCGTGGCCACCGCGAGGAACTACAGGGCCACCGAGGAGCACAACATCGACGCGGTCCGGCGCCTCGACGGCAGCGCTCCCGAGGACGGCGGGGCCCGACGGTGACGCACCACGTGTGCCCGTCCGGGGCGGTCGGCGGCGCCTCCGTGTGAGGAGGCGCCCGCAGTGACCGGAGACGTGGACTCGATTCACCGGCCGGACCGCATCCCGCTGAACCGGATGCCCGCGGTCCTCCCCCGGGCCAGCTCCGAAGCGGCGCAGGAACAGGTCGGTTCCGGTGGCCCTGTCCCATGCCGGGCACGCGCCCCGGCGCGGTGTCACGCCGCCCGAGGCCTCGGCTCCACGATCGACTGCGTCGCCCGCCGCACCGCCGCCGGGGGCGCGCGGTCAGGCGGCGGGGATGGCGGTCCCGGTGAGCTGCTCGGAGACCCGCCAGACCCGCTCGGCCTCGTCGACGCCGCGCAGCGGGGTGTAGAGCCGCTGCTCGGCGGGCGGGCCGCCGAGGTTGCCGGGGCCGCCGGGGCTGTAGAGCGCGCCCGGCTTGGCGGCCGGGTCGGTCGCGGCCACGAGGGCGGGCAGCTTCGCGGTCTCGACGGTGCCCGCCAGGATGCCGCGGGCCGAGAGCGCGCGGATCAGCCGCACGCCCAGGGTGTCCCGGTCGCGGCCGATCTCGGGGCGGGCGGCCAGGAGGCTGGTCGGGGCCACCCCGGGGTGGGAGAGGTTGCTGGTGATGCCCCATCCGCCAGCCCTGCTGCGCCGCTCCAGTTCGAGGCCGAACAGCCCGAACGCGATCTTGGACTGGCTGTAGGCGCGCATGCCGTCGTAGGAACGCTCCCAGTTCAGGTCGTCCCAGTTGACGGCGCCCCGCCTCGCGGCGATGCTGACCTGCGACGTGACGCGGGCGCGCCCCGCGCGCAGCAGCGGCAGGAGGCGGCCCACCAGGGCGAAGTGGCCGAGGTGGTTGGTGCCGAACTGGACCTCGAAGCCGTCCGCCGTGGTCTGCCGGTCCGGCGGGGTCATCACACCCGCGTTGTTGATGAGGATGTGGATCGGCAGGCCCTCCTCGCGGAGCGTGTCGCCGAGGGCCGCGACCGAGGCGAGGGAGGACAGGTCGAGGTCGCGCAGCGAGACCCGGGCGTCGGGGTGACTCCGGCGGATCCTGGCGATCGCGTCCTCGCCCTTGCGCGGATTGCGGACGGGCATGATCACCTCGGCGCCCGCGGCGGCCAGCCTCATGGCCATCCCCAGGCCCATCCCGTCGCTGGCGCCGGTGACGAGCGCGCGCCTCCCGGTCAGGTCCGGCACGGTGATGTCGATGGTTCGACGCGGCATGGCTCTGCTCCCTCGTGTCCTCACGGACGCGCGTTCGGACGGTCCCCGTTCCCTCCGTGCCTGGTGCACGGTGCGCAGGAACGATCCTCCGCCCAAGGCGGGGGCGGTAACCACGGCCTCCCGATCCCAGGATCGGCAGGTCACCCCTCGCGCCTCTTCCACCTCCTCGACGGTAAGGGGGGATCGGCGGTCCGTGGTTACCGCCGCGCGCGCAAGGTAGACACGGAGCAGCACCACTGGGAAGAAGGAGTGCCGTGATCGATCGCACCGGGCTGGCCGAGTTCCTCCGCACCCGCCGGGAGTCGCTGCAACCCGAGGACGTCGGGCTGCCGCGCGGGTCGCGCCGCAGGACCAGCGGACTGCGGCGTGAGGAGGTCGCCGCGCTGTGCCACATGTCGACCGACTACTACTCCCGGCTGGAGCGGGAGCGCGGACCGCGGCCGTCGGGCCAGATGCTCTCCTCCATCGCCCAGGGGCTGCACCTGTCACTGGACGAGCGCGACCACCTGTTCCGCCTGGCCGGGCACAACCCGCCCCCGCGCGGCACGGTCAGCGACCACGTCAGCCCCGGCCTGCAACGGGTCCTCGACCGCCTGGACGACACGCCCGCGGAGATCGTCACCGAACTCGGCGAGACCCTGCGCCAGTCCCCGATGGGCGTGGCGCTGACCGGGGACACGACGCGGTTCACGGGGCCCGCCCGCAGCTCGGGGTACCGGTGGTTCACCGATCCCGACTCCCGGAGGATCTACGCGCCCGAGGAGCACCCGTTCCTCACCCGCATGTACGCCTCGGGTCTGCGCGAGATCGTCACCCTGCGCGGCCCCGGCTCGCGGGCCGCCCACCTCGCCGACCTGCTCCTGGACCGGAGCGAGGAGTTCCGGCGGGTGTGGGAGGACCACGAGATCGGTGTGCGCCCCCACCACGTCAAGCACTTCGTGCACCCCGAGGTCGGTCCCCTGGAGCTGAACTGCCAGAGGCTGGTCGACCCCGGCCAGGCCCACTCACTGCTCGTCTACACCGCCGTCCCCGGCAGCGAGAGCCACGACAGGCTGCACCTGCTGTCGGTCATTGGAGCCCAGGCGCTGGGCTGAGCGGTCCGCCACCACGCCGACCCCCGCCCGTCACGGGCCGGAGGTGGCGATGTCCTGGCCCCTGTCCAGGACGGCGCGCGGATCCCCGTCCGGGGCCACGGCCGTGCCCAGCTCCCCGGCCATCGTGCCGCGCAGCTGGGCCCAGACCGGTTCGTAGGTGGGGTCCAGCCGGGCCTCGTGGATCTGCTCGACGTACTGCCCCACGTCGGGGTCGTCGCGGAACTCCTCGACGCCGGACTCCGTGGTCGGCAGCAGCCCCTCGACCTCCAGGTAGGCGGTGTAGTTCTCCGGTTCGTAGAAGTAGTCGAGGAACTCGGTGACCAGCTCCTGGTTGCCGGGGTTGTCGAAGGCCACCAGGTAGTCCTGGATGCCGTGGGTGGAGGGCTCGGCGCCGCCGTTGGTCGGGTGGGTCGTCGTGCCGTAGTCCACGCCCGCCTCGTGCACCGGGTCCAGGAACGCGCTGCCGCCCAGCGGCGCGTACACCATGGCGGCCCTGCCCTGGGCGAAGAGCGGCCACGTGCCGTCGGGGCGGTTGGTCTGCCCGGGGTTGGGCTGGGTGGCGTCGTGCTCCACCACCAGGTCCCGGAGGAACTCCAGCGTGGCGACGTTGCGGTCGCTGTTGACCGCCCACTCGCCGTCCTGCTTCCAGCCGCCGCCGTTGGAGCGCGCCCACGTGCCGAACTCGTAGTCGCCGCCGTCGAAGCCCAGCGCCAGCGCGTAGGGGACGTGGTCGCCGGGGAGCGCCTTGACGCGCTCCACCGCCTCCAGGAACTCGTCCCAGGTCCGCGGGGGCTCGCTGATCCCGGCCTCGGCGAAGATGGTCCGGTTGTAGTACATCGCGTTCACCGTCGCGACGAACGGCAGGGCGTACTGCTCGCCCTCCAGCGAGGCGTTCTCGGCCAGGACCGGGACGAAGTCGGCGAACTTGTCCTCGGGCAGCACGTCCCGCGCCGGGTGCAGCAGGCCCGCCTCGGCGTAGTCGGCGAAGAGGTTCGTGTTGAGGATGTCGGGGAACTGCCGGGTCTGCACCATCGTGTTGACCTGGTTCTGGAGGTTGTCCCAGCCGATCACCCGCAGCCGGACGCTCGTGCCGGGGTGGTCGGACTCGAAGTCCTCGATCAGGTCGGTCCAGTAGGGCTGGGTCCCCTCGGTGTACTGCGCCACGACCAGTTCGATGGTGTGCGGGTCCCCGCCCCCGTCCCCACCGCACCCCGCGGCGAGCAGCGCGGCCGCCGACAGCGCGGCGGCCAAGGCGGTGGCCCGCGGTCTCTGTCTCCATCTCCTCATCGACTACCCTTCCCTTCCGCCTCCCGGCGGGGACGCGTCAACGAACACTGCCCGTGCTCAGGCCGCTGACCAGGTACTTCTCGATCAGGGCGAAGAGGACCACCGTGGGGACGACGGCCATCAGCCCGGCGGCGAAGAGGTACTGGTAGTTCGTCTCGTACAGGCCGATGAACTGCTGGACCCCCACGGTCAGCGGCACCCTGCCCTGCGAGGGGTCGTTGAACAGGGTCAGCGCGACGATGAACTCGTTCCACACCTGGATGAAGGTGAAGACGACCACCGTGATGATCCCCGGCGCCGACAGCGGGACGACGATCCTGAGCATGGTCCGGAAGCGGCCGAGGCCGTCCATCATGGCCGCCTCCTCGGTCTCCCTCGGGACCGCCCGGAAGTGGGTGTTGAGGATCCACACCGCGAAGGCGATGTTGAAGGCGGAGTTGACGGCGATGATGAACCAGTAGGAGTTCACCGCGCCGAGGAAGAGCGCCTCCCGGTACAGCCCGATGATGAGCGCCACCGCCGGGAACATCTGGGTGATGAGGATCAGGCCGAGGAAGGCGCCCCTGCCGCGGAAGTCGGAGCGGGCGACGGCGTAGGCGGCGGGCGCGGCCACGGCGAGCACGACCAGGGTCGAGACCCCGGCGACGGTGAGGCTGACCCGGAAGTACTCCGCCAGCGGGATCCGGCTCCACACCTCGACGTAGTTCGACCACGCCCAGTCCCGGGGCAGGTAGGTCGCGGGGACGGCGAACAGCTCCGCGTCGGTCTTGAGCGAGCCGAGGAACATCGCGGCGTAGGGGGCGAGGAAGAACAGGGCGACCAGCGCCCCGACCAGGGGGAGGACGGCGCTCCTGACGCGGCGCCACACCCGGCCGCCCGCGTCCGCCGCCGGGCGCAGGAGCGGAGCGCACGCGCTCGCCGCGCGCCCGCGCAGGGACGACCACGAGCGCGCGGCCCGGCCGGTGAGCGAGCGGACGCCGCCGGGCACCGCCGAGGCCAGGACGCGGCCCGCCCGGTCGCGGCGGCCCGGCCGCAGCAGCCAGGCCAGGAACGCGATCAGCCCGACGAGGAAGACCACGTTGAGCACCGCGAGCGCGGCGGCCTCGCCCGGGTCCAATTGCTCCTTGAAGGCGATCTTGTACATCCACGTGACCGTGGTGTCGGCGTGGTTCCCGGCGATCGAGCCGGTCATCACCCAGATGAGCGTGAACGCGTTGAACACGTGCAGCATGTTCAGCACGAACGCCACCAGCAGTGAGGGGCGCAGCAGCGGCAGGGTGATGTGCAGCCACCGGTTCCAGGCCCCGGCGCCGTCGATCCTGGCCGCCTCGTGCACCTCGGTCGGGATCGTCTGGAGACCGGCCAGCAGGACGTAGGTCGTGAAGGGGACCGACGTCACGACGCCGACGACCATGATCGAGGCGAAGGCCGTGGCGGGGTCCTTGTACCACTCGTGCGGTGCGTCGAGGATCGACAGGTCCATCAGCAGGCGGTTGACCAGGCCGTTGCCGCCCTCCAGCAGGAACCGCCAGACCGTCGCGGTCATCACCAGGGAGGCCGCCCAGGGCACGACGACGGAGAGCCGTACGAGTCGGCGCCCGCGGAACTCCTTGGTGAGGAACTGGGCCAGGGCCAGGGACACCAGGAGCGTCACCCCGAGGACGACCACCAGCCACGCCAGCGTGTTGGCCACCACCCCGGGCAGCGCGGGCTCCCCCAGCAGCCGCCGGTAGTTGTCCAGCCCCGTGAACCCCTGGATCTGCCCGATCCGGTCCACGGCCAGGAAGGACAGCCAGACCATGTAGAGCGCGGGGAAGACGATGACCAGGCCGATGAGGGCGGTGGCGGGCAGTAGCCAGCGCGTCGCCGACGTGCGCCGCCACAGGTCACGGGCGGGCCGGGGCGGGGTCTCCCCGGAGCGGCCGCCGGGGCGGTCGGGACCGCCCGTGCGGCCCGGCGGGGGGAGCGGGGCGCGTTCGCGCTCCGCGCCGACCCCGCCCGTGGGCCGCGCGGTGTCAGCCATGTCCGTTTCGGGTGTACGCGAGAACCATGGTGAGCGCTCCCTCCGGTAGTCGATGAGTGACCATCGTCACGTTCTGGTTGATTGGTGTCAAGCTTTAAGTCCTACTTCTGTTCACTAGTAATCATCATGTGCTCATGTAATGATCGTTGGGTGTGACCGGCCCGAGCCCGGACCCGGCCGGGCGCCGCGCCCGTCCGCCGGAGCAGGCAAGCGGCCGCCGCGACGGACCCGGCCGCCGCCGGGCGACCAGAAGGGGGAACGAGCATGCCCGACGACGCGAGCCGACCAGCGATCATCCCGGTGCCGACGCTGACGGAACCGCGCCCGGGCGCCCTCCGGCTGGACCGCGGACTCTCCCTGCGCGTCGAACCGGACGCCGCGCTGGCGGGCGCGCTGTTACGCGAGGTCCTGGCCCCGCTGATCGGACCGGGGGCCGGGGGCGGTCCGGGCGGCGGTCCGGCTCCCGTCACCGTGCGCGTGGATCCCCGACGGGCCCGCGAACACGGCTACACGCTGACCGTGGACACCGACGGCGTCGAGATCGTCGGCGCGGACCCGGTCGGGGCCTTCCACGGCGCGCAGACCCTGCGCCAGCTCCTGCCCGCGCGGCTGTGGTGGGCGGGCGCGTCCGCGCAGGGCGCGGGCATCCCCTGCACGCGGGTGGAGGACCACCCCCGGCTGCGCTGGCGCGGCCTCATGCTGGACGTGGCCCGGCACTTCCTGCCCAAGGACTTCGTCCTGCGCCTGATCGACCTGCTCGCCCTGCACAAGCTCAACGTCCTGCACCTGCACCTGACCGACGACCAGGGCTGGCGGATCGAGGTGCCCGGCTACCCCCGGCTGACGGAGGTCGGCGCGTGGCGGGCGCGCACCGTGGTCGGCAACGACCTCGGAACCAGCCCCGATCCGGTCTACGACCAGACCCCGCACGGCGGCTACTACACCGAGGCCGACCTGCGCGAGATCGTGGCGCACGCCCGCGACCGGTGCGTCGAGGTGGTCCCGGAGATCGACATGCCCGGCCACATGCAGGCGGCCATCGCCGCCTACCCCGAACTCGGCAACACCGGCGCCCCGACGATCGTGCGCGAGCGCTGGGGGGTGGGCACCCGCCTGCTCAACGTGGACGAGACCGCGCTGCGGTTCTGCCGCGACGTCCTGACGCACGTGATGGACGTCTTCCCCGGCCGGTACGTCCACTGCGGCGGGGACGAGGTCCCCAAGGACGAGTGGCGCGACAGCCCCCGCGTGCAGGAGCACATCCGCCGGCTGGGGCTCGCGGACGAGGAGGAGCTCCAGGGCTGGTTCACCGGGTACGTCGCCGCGTTCCTGGCCGAGCACGGCCGCACGCTGGTGGGCTGGGACGAGGTCCTGGACGGGGGAGCGCTCCCCGCCGACGTGACGGTGATGGCCTGGCGCGAGCAGGAGAGGGGCGAGGCCGCGGCCCGGCTCGGCCACGAGACGGTCATGGCGCCCACCAGCCACGTGTACCTCGACTACTACCAGGACGAGGACACCGCGGCCGAGCCCCTCGCCTTCGGCGGCGGATTCGTGCCGCTGTCCACCGTCTTCGACTTCGAACCGGTGCCCGCCGCGCTGGACGGGGAGGCCGCCCGGCGCGTCGTCGGCGCCGAGGCCCAGATGTGGACCGAGTACGTGGCCACCGAGGAGCACACCGAGTACATGCTCTTCCCCCGCCTGTGCGCCTTCGCCGAGGCCGTCTGGCGGCAGCCGGGCGAGCGCGGCCACGACCGCGCCGACTTCCTCGCCCGGCTGCGCGCGCACCTGGAGCGACTGGACGCCCTCGGGGTCGGCTACCGGCCGCTGGACGGAAGGAACGACCCGTGAGGCCCCCGGGCCCGGGCCGCGGTTCAGGCCTGGACGACCTCGACCCCGGCCCTGGTGAAGCCGTCCACGACGTCGGGGTCCGCGTCCTTGTCGGTCACCAGGACGTCGATACCGGCGACCGGCAGGATCCGGGCGAAGGCCCGCTGGCCGATCTTGTGGCTGTCCGCGGCCACGATGACCCGCTCGGCGCGCCGGGCGAGCAGCGTGTTGGCGGCGGCCTCGTCCTCGTCGAAGGCCATGGCGCCGCTGGAGGCGCCCACGGCGTCGGCCCCGATCACGGCCACGTTCAGGGAGAGCGTCTCCAGGACCCGTTCGGCGAGCGGCCCCACCAGCTCGTAGGAGCGGGGGCGCACGACCCCGCCCACGACGACCACCTTGATGTGGGGGCGCACCAGGAGTTCGGTGGCGATGTTGAGCGCGCTGGTCACCACGGTCAGGCCGCGCCCGGGGTCCTCGCCGCGGAAGCTCTCGTGCAGGGCCAGGGCGCGCGCCACCTGGGTGGTCGTGGTGCCGCCGTTGAGGCCGACGACCGAACCCGGGGGGACCAGGTCCGCGATCACTTGGGCGATGCGTTCCTTCTCCTCGGCGTGCCGGGCGGCCTTGTAGCTCAGCGGCAGGTCGTAGGAGACGGAGGAGGCCAGGGCGCCGCCGCGCGTGCGGGTCAGGAGCTGCTGCTGCTCCAGGTGGTCGAGGTCGCGCCGGACGGTGGCCGGGGAGACCCCCAGCTCCTCCACCGCCTCGTCGACGGAGAGGGACCCGCGCTCGGAGAGCAGTTCGAGCACAGCCGTCAAACGCTGGTGGCGGTCCATGACGTCCCCCAAGGACAAACTGTTGATCCAATCTGACTGTTAACCGACTATATCGATCAAAAGCAATCAGACTAACGATGCTTCGTGCGCGTCGTCGCGCACCGCACGCGGAGGACGGGCCGTCGGAGCACTCCTACCCGACCCGGCAGCGGGGCGCACGGCGGGACACACCGCGAACGGGGCCGCGGGCGGGGCGGGGATCCGGCGTCCGGACGAGGGCGCCTGGCCGTTCCCGCAGCGGGCGCGAGGGCCCCGCAGCCAGCAAGGGAGATCATAGATGAACACCCATGTCACCGCGGAGATCGCCAGCCAACCGCAGTGCTGGCGGCGCGTCGCGGACGCGCTGGCGTCCGCGGAACCCGCGCTGCCGCGCCCGGGGGAGCGCACGGCCGTCGTCGGCTGCGGCACGTCCTGGTTCGTCGCGATGTCCTACGCCGCCCTGCGCGAGCGGGCCGGGCAGGGCGGGACCGACGCGTTCCCGGGTTCGGAGGTGCCGCCCGGCCGCTCCTACGACCGCGTCGTGGCCATCAGCCGCTCCGGCACGACGACCGAGGTCACGGATCTGCTCAGGGCGGCCCGGGACGTGCCCACCACCGTGATCACCGCCGTGCCCGGCTCGCCGGTCACCGAACTCGCCGACCTGAGCGTGGTGCTGGACTTCGCCGACGAGAGGTCGGTGGTGCAGACCCGCTACGCCACGACGGCGCTCGCCCTGCTGCGCGCCCACCTGGGCCACGACGTCGAGCGCTTCGCCCGCGACGGCGAGCGGGCCCTGGAGGTCCCGCTCGACCCCCTGGCCCGCGCCGAACAGATCACCTTCCTCGGCCGGGGGTGGACGGTGGGCCTGGCGCACGAGGCGGCGTTGAAGTCGCGTGAGGCGGCGCGGATGTGGACGGAGGCCTACCCGGCGATGGAGTACCGCCACGGCCCCCTCACCATCGCCGAGCCGGGACGGCTCGTGTGGTCCTTCGGCGAGCCGCCCGCGGGCCTGGCCGCCGAGGTCGGGGCCACCGGCGCCGCCTTCCGCGCCAGCGACCTGGATCCCCTGGCCGACCTCGTCGTGGCCCAGCGCCTGGCCGTCGCCCTCGCCGAACGGCGGCGGCTCGACGCGGACCGGCCCCGCAACCTCACCCGTTCGGTCGTCCTCGCGGACGAGCCGACGTGAGCGCCGTCGTCGCCGTCGACGTCGGCGGAACCCTGACCAAGGCGGCCCTCGTGGACGCCGACCACAGGGTGCTCCTCGCCCGCAGGACGCCCACGCCCAGGGGACCCCGCGTCGCCGAGGCCGTGATCGACACCGCCGCCGCCCTCGTCGGGGAGCTGCGCTCCGCGTCCCGGGACGCCCCGGTCGCGGCGGTCGGGGTGGTCGTCCCCGGCATCGTCGACGTCGGGCGCGGGGTGGCGGTGTGGTCGGAGAACCTCCTCTGGCGCGACGTGCCGGTACGCGACCGGCTCGCCGAGCGCTGCGGGCTGCCCGTCGCCCTCGGGCACGACGTGGCCGCCGGAGGCCTGGCCGAACAGCGGCTCGGCGCCGCGCGCGGCCAGGAGGACGCCGTCTTCGTCCCCATCGGCACCGGCCTGTCGGCGGCCCTGCTCCTGGGCGGGCGGGCGCACACCGCGGGCGGCTTCGCGGGCGAGATGGGACACGTGGACGTGGGCCACGGCGGGCCGTGCGCCTGCGGCGCCACCGGGTGCCTGGAGGCGATCGCCTCGGCCGCGGCCATCGCCCGCCGCTACGCCGAGCGCACGGGGCGGCCCACCCGGGGGGCCCGCGAGGTGGCCGACCTCCTCGTGCGGGGCGACCCCGACGCCAGGCGGGTGTGGGACGAGGCCGTGGACGCCCTGGCGCTCGGCCTCTCCTGGATCAGCGCCGTGCTCGCCCCGCGGGTCATCGTGGTCGGCGGCGGTCTGGCCCGGTCCGGCGAATTGCTGCTCGCCCCGCTGCGCCAACGGCTCGAAGCCCGCCTGACCTTCCACCGGCGTCCGGACGTGGTCCCCGCCGCGCTGGGCGACGAGGCCGGGTGCCTGGGCGCGGCGCTGCTGGCCCGGGAACTGCTGGAGCGCCCGTGAACACGACCGGCGACCGTGACCGCGCCCGGACCGCACCCCGGGTCTTCCCCGGCCGCGACCGCACACCCCGGGCCGTTCGAGGCCGCGACCGCCGCACACCTGCGGCCTCCGGGAGGAGCACGTGATCGTCACCGTCACCGCCAACCCCGCCGTCGATACGACCTACGAGGTCGACGCCCTCGTACCGGGCCGCTCCCTGCGGGTCTCGCGCGTGTGGGAGCGCCCGGGCGGCAAGGGCCTCAACGTGTCCCGGGTCCTGCGCGGGCTCGGCGAGTCCACGCTCGCCGTCGCACCCCTCGGCGGACCGACCGGCCGGTGGATCGCCCGCACCCTGACCGGGGACGGGCACCGTTTGCGGGTGGTGCCCATCGACGGCACGACCCGGCGCACCCTGACCGTCGTGGGCACCGACACCACGGTCCTCAACGAACCGGGCCCGCCGCTGAGCGCCCGGGAACGGGCCGCGCTGACGGAGGCGGTGCGCGACGCGCTGACCGGCGCCCGCGCGCTCGTGCTCTCCGGCAGCCTGCCCCCGGGCGCACCGGACGACCTGTACGCGGAACTGGTGCGCGTCGCCGCGCGGGCGCGCGTTCCCGCCGTCGTCGACGCCACCGGCCCGGCGCTGCTGGCCGCGGCGGCGGCCGGGGCCGCGGTGGTCAAACCGAACGCGGACGAGCTGCGCGCCACCACCGGCGGGTGCGGCGCCGACGCCGCCCGCCAGCTGCTGCGGGCCGGGGCCCGCAGCGTGGTCGTCTCCCTCGGGAGCCGGGGCCTGCTGGCCTTCCACGGCGACCGGGGGTGGCGGGCGGGCGCGGTCCCGGGCGTGACCGGCAACCCGACCGGAGCCGGGGACGCGGCGGCCGCCGCGATCGCCCTGGGCACGGCCGCCGACGACCCCTGGCCCCGGACCCTGGCCCGCGCCGCCGCGCTCGGCGCCGCCGCCGTGCTCGCCCCCACCGCGGGAGAGGCCGACCCTCGGGCCTACCGCGCGTTCCTGCCCACCGTGCACGTCGAGGAGTACGCATGACACTCGTTGGGATCACCACGCTGCTGGAGCGGGCCGTCGCCCGACGCGGGGGCGTCGGCGCCTTCAACGTCGTCCTGCTGGAGCACGTCGAGGCGCTGATCGCCGGAGCCGAGCGCGCCGCGGCCCCCGTCGTCCTCCAGATCAGCCAGAACTGCGTGCGCTACCACGGGGCGCTGGCCCCCCTCGCACTGGCCACGCTCGCCGCCGCCCGCGAGGCGGCCGTGCCGACCGCCGTCCACCTCGACCACGCCACCGACGTCCCGCTCGTGCGCGAGGCGGTCGAGCTGGGCATCACCAGCGTCATGTTCGACGCCTCGGCGCTGGACTACGGGGACAACGTCGCGGCCACCCGCGCGGTGGTCGGGTACTGCCACGCCCGCGGCGTCGCGGTGGAGGCCGAACTCGGCGAGGTCGGCGGCAAGGACGGCGTCCACGCCCCGGGCGCGCGCACCCGGCCCGAGGAGGCGGCGGAGTTCGTCCGCGCGACCGGGGTGGACTCGCTGGCCGTCGCGGTCGGTACCTCGCACGCGATGCGCACCCGCGACGCCCGGGTGGACCACGAACTCATCGGCCGCCTGAGCCGGGCGGTCCCCGTGCCGCTGGTGCTGCACGGGTCGTCGGGGGTCGCCGACGCCGACCTGGTCAAGGCGGTGGACAGCGGCATGACCAAGGTCAACATCGCCACGCGGCTCAACGACGCCTTCTCCGGGGCGCTGCGCGCGCGGCTCGACGAACGGCCCGACCTGACCGATCCGCGGGCGTACCTGGCTCCGTGCCGGGACGCGCTGGCGGCCGAGGCGCACACCCTGCTCCGCCTCCTGCGCGCGGGGTGAGGAGCCTTCGGCGTCGCCGCGCGGTTTTCCTTTCCTGTTAAGAAGTTGCGGTCCTGAACATTCCCGCGGGAGTTTTCCGTGCCGCGTTTTCCGGAGCCGGCGCGCCTGGACGCCCTCACGTGACCCCCCGCTCTCCCGCGCCCCGCGGAACACGCGGAGCCCCCGCGTCCCTGAGTTCCCCGGGCGTTCCCGCGTTCCCCTGGTTCCCCGGTCCGCGCGTTCCGCCCGGCCCGTTTTCCCCCGCCTTGACCTCGGGGAGGTTTTGTCCCGGTCTTTCTCGGTAGTGGGTCAAGCCAAGGGCATGGCAAGAGAAATCGGATAATGGCCGACGGCCAGGAGATCCATGAGTCAGGACAGCAAGGACGACGGTTCCCCTCCGGGCGAGGGAGGACGCAAGACGATGATGCAGCGTCTGCGCGAGGCCCAGGAGCAGTTCGAGGAAGTGACCGGGCTGGAGGTCGAGGGCGTCTCCGGGTTCCAACGATCCGGAGACGGCTGGGACCTGACCCTCGAAGTACTCGAACTGCGCCGGGTTCCGGACACGGTGAGCCTGCTGGCCACGTATTCCGTGGAACTCGACGCCGACGGGGAGATCGAGGGATACAAGCGCGGCAAGCGCTACACCCGCGGTCGCTCCGACGGCTGATCCCGGCCGACCCCGGGCGGACGGGGAGCCTGCCCCCCCACAACCTCACCGACGAAAGGAGCATGATTCCGATGACGGTGATGCAGCAGTCATCCGGAGGCGGCCGCAGCTCCGGCAACCTCTACGAGATCCTCGATCTCATCCTCGACAAGGGACTGGTGATCGACGTGTTCGCCAGGGTCTCCCTCGTGGGCATCGAACTCCTCACCGTCGACGTGCGCATCGTGGTCGCCAGCGTCGACACCTACCTGCGCTTCGCCGAGGCGTGCAACCGCCTCGACCTGACCAGCAGCGGCGGGGCCGGACTCCCCGACCTGCTCGACAGCGGCATGGAGAAGGGCGCGCGCAGCAAGTCCAAGGGCGCGCTCTCCGGCGCGGCCGAGGCCATCTCCGAGTCCTTCTCCAAGGGACAGTCCGACGAACAGGAGAAGCAGCCCGCGCGCGCCCGCCGGCGCTCCTCCGCCAAGAAGGAGGGCGAGGAGTGAGCACCTACGTCTACGGGATCGTCCGCGACGACGAGTCCCTCGACGGCGTCAAGCTGTCCGGGGTGGGCCAGGACGCGGCGCCGGTGCGCTTCGTCCGCGCCTACGGCGTGGCCGCCGCGGTCAGCGACGCCCCCGAGGGCCTGCGCGCCAAGCGGCGCGACCTGGAGGCGCACCAGAACGTGCTCCAGGACCTGGCCCAGGCCCGCGGCGTCCTGCCCCTGCGCTTCGGCGCGGTGAGCGAGGACGACGACGCGGTCGCCGCCGAGCTGGCCCGCTTCGCCGACCACTACTCCGTGCTCCTGGACCAGCTCCAGGGCCGGGTGGAGTTCAACGTCAAGGCCAGTCACAACGAGGAGGCCGCCCTGCGCGCCGTGCTGCGCGCCGACGAGGGGCTGCGGGCACGCAACGAGGAGCTCAAGGCGGCCGGAGGCGGCACCCCCGCCGAGCGGATGGCCTTCGGGGAGCAGGTCTCCCAGGCGGTGGAGGAGCTGAGGCGCCGTGACGCCGAGGCCGTCCTGAAGCCCCTGGAAGGACTGGCCGAGCGCGTGTCCGCCTGGCCCGCCGTGGACGGCGGCCTGGCCAACGCCTCCTTCCTCGTGCACCGGGACCGCACCGAGGACTTCCTGCGCGAGGCGGCCCGGGTCCAACAGGAACTGGCCTCCTACATGGAGGTCCGCGTCAACGGACCCCTGCCGCCCTACAGCTTCGTGGCGTCCCCCCAACAGTGACCCCGCCGGGCGGGGACACCGAACAGGAGTCAGGGGTATGGGCCTCCTCAGCATGATCCTCACCGCTCCCGCCGCGCCCATCCGGTTCGTCGACTGGACGGCGCGCCAGGTCCTGGACGCGGCGGAGCGGGAGCTGTACGACCCCTCACGCATCCGACAGCAGCTGGCGGAACTGTCCGAGCGCCTCGACGCCGGAGAGCTGTCCGAGAGCGAGTTCGACCAGATGGAGGACGAACTGCTGGACCAGCTGGAGGAAGCCGAGCGGTACCAACAAGGTCTTCGATAGACGATATTGAGGTGAGATCCCGTGGGGGACACGGCGAAGATCGTGGCCGCCGCAGTGGGCGGCTACGTCCTGGGCCGGAGGAAGAAGTTCAAGCTGGCCCTGGGGCTGGGCCTCTACCTGGGGGCCAAGAAGCTCGACATCAAACCCGGACAGCTCGCCCAGGGGCTGCTCAAGGAGGTCTCCGCGCTCCCGGTGGTGGGTGAGCTCAAGGGCCAGTCCCGCGAGCAGCTGCTCAACGTCGGCAGGACCGCGGCGGGCAACATCGCCGGCAAGTGGGCGGGCGGCCTGGCCGACTCCCTCAACAGCCGCACCGAACGCCTGCGCGAGGGCGCGGCCGGGGCCGCCTCCGGCTCCGGCGAGGACGAGGCCGACGAGGACGGCGCCGCGCGGGACGAGGCCGCCGAGGACGCGGACGAGACCCGGGACGACGGCGACGCCGAGGCCCGGCAGGAGCCGGGAGAGTCCTCCGCCTCCGAGCGCCGGACCGGGCCCAAGGCCGCGAAGGCGTCCCGTGGCGCCGCCTCGGGCACCGCCGCCCGGACCAAGGGAGCCGCCGCGCGGACCAAGGGCACCGCCAAGCGCGCCTCGGCCTCCGCCAAACCCGCCCGGCGCAAGCGCGCCCCGGGCACCGGCGGAAAGGGGGGCGACGATGGCCGCGACGACTGACTCCCAGGGGCCGCTGGCCCGGCTGCGGTCGGCCGCCGACAGGAACGAGGGCACCTCCAAGCTCGCCGACGCCCTCCAGGACTACCTCAGCGCCAAGGCCACCAGCGTGGTGCACGGCGCGGCCCGCAGGCTCGGGGCCACGGTGGAGCGCCTCACCAGTGAGGGCGCCTCGGCCGCCCCCGTCGCGGCCGGGGTCGGCGGCAAGCTCGCCCAGGGCAAGAACCCGGTCAACGCCGTGGTCACCGGCGGGGCCAAGGGCCTCAAGGACAAGGTCGGCCAGGGCCTGGGCACGGGTTCCTCCGGAGGGGGCGGCAAGCCCGGCAAGATGGTCAACATCGTCGAGGACGTCGACGTGGGCGTTCCGGTCCGCGTGGCCTACAACCAGTGGACCCGCTTCCCCGACTTCGGCTCCTTCGCCAAGGGCGTGCAGAGCGCGGAGCGCACCGGGGACACCTCCTCCCACTGGAGGGGCAAGGTCTTCTGGTCCAGTCGCAGCTGGAGCGCCGAGGTCACCGAGCAGGTCCAGGACCAGCGGATCGCCTGGTCGACGGAGGCCGCCAAGGGCACCATGAAGGGCGTCGTGACCTTCCACCCCCTGGGGGAGAACCTCACCCGCGTCCTGCTGGTGGTGGAGTACTACCCCAAGGGCCTCTTCGAGCGCACGGGCAACATCTGGCGGGCCCAGGGCAGACGCCTGCGCCTGGACCTCAAGCACTACCGGCGCCAGGTCATGATGCTGCCCCGGGACGAGGCGGCCGAACTCCGCGGCTGGCGCGGCGAGGTCCGCGAGGGCGAGGTCGTCCTCTCCCACGACGACGCCGTCGCCCTGGAGGAGGCGGACCTCACCGAGGAGCAGTGGGCCGAGCTGGAGGAGCTGGACCCCGACGAGCGGGCCGAACTCGCCGACCTGGACCCCGAGGAGCGGGCGGAGCTCGCCGACCTCGACGACGGGAGCGCGGAGGCCGCGGACGACGAGCCCGAGGACCGGGTCTCCGACGACGAGCCTGACGACGAGCCCGAGGACGGGTTCGAGGAGGAGCCCGAGGACGACGAGCCCGAGGCCGCGGACGACGAGGAGTTCGAGGAAGAGCCCGAGGACGACGAGGGCGAAGAGGAAGAAGAAGAGGAGTTCCTCGATGACGAGGCTGAGGGCCAGGACGCTGATGAGGCGGACGAGCAGGATCTGGAAGCAGAGGAGGACGAGTACCCCGACGAGGAGGATCGGCCCGCCGACGGGCGCTCCTGAGCCGGGGGCCGCCTCCGCGCCGCGGACCGGTGCCGCGACGGCGGTGCGCGCGTGACCCGTGGCCGTGACGGCTCCGCGGGACCGGGAGGGAACTGGTACGCATGAGTGAACCCACGCCCTGGCGGGGCGAGCCGAGGCAGATCCGCTCCTCGGGCGGATCCTCCTCCGCCAACCTCGCCGACGTACTCGAACGCGTTCTCGACAAGGGCGTCGTGATCGCGGGCGACATCAAGATCAACCTGCTGGACATCGAACTCCTCACCGTCAAGCTCCGGCTGCTCGTCGCCTCGGTGGACAAGGCCAAGGAGATGGGCATCGACTGGTGGGAGCACGACCCGGCCCTGTCCTCCCGGGCCTCGCGGCGCGAGGACGACGAGCTGGCCGAGGAGAACAGACGCCTGCGCGAGCGCATCGAGGCCCTGGAGGAGCACCGCACCGCGCAGGTCACCGCGGGCGAGGCGCACCCCCTCGCCGAGGAGGGCTCCGGGACCCCGGCCGCGGAGGGCTCCGGCGCCCGGGAGGAGGGTGAGCATGGAACGGCCTGAGCAGGCGAGCTACGTCTACGCGGTGTGCCGCCCCTTCGGCCTGGCGTCCGCCGACGGCCTGAGGGGCGTGGGTGACCACCCCGTCCACCTCGTCGTCGAGGGCGACCTGGCCGCCGCGGTCAGCACCGTCCCCCTGGACGAGTTCGACGAGCAGGCGCTCCACGCCAAGCTGGAGGACCTGCGCTGGCTGGAGGAGGTGGCCCGGGCCCACCACGGCGTCGTGGACGCGGTGGCCCTGCGGTCCGTGGCCCTGCCGCTGCGGCTGGCCACCGTCTACCGCGGGGACGAACGGGTCCGCCGGGTCCTGCGCGAGAACGCGGAAGCCTTCGCGGCGACCCTGGACGAACTCGTGGACCGGGTCGAGATCGGTGTGAAGGTCTACGCCGAGGCGGGCGCGCGCACCGCCGCGCGGCCCGAGCCGCGGACCCCCGCCGACGAGAGCCCGGGCAAGGCCTACCTGCGCAGGCGCAGGGAGCAGCGCGACCGCCGCGACGACACCTGGCAGCGGGCCTCCGCGCTGTGCGAGCGGGCCGACGAGGTCCTGGGCGCGATGGCCCGGGCGCGCGCCCAGCACCAGACGCAGAACGCCGCGCTGTCCGAGGCCTCCGGCGAGAACGTCATGAACAACGCCTACCTCGTGGACGGGGAGCGGGTGGCGGAGTTCCTCGCGACGGTGGACGAGCTGAACTCCCGCGCGCCGGAGGGGACCAGGATCGAGGCCTCCGGGCCGTGGGCCCCCTACTCCTTCTCCTCCCCCCGAGCGGCGGAGGCGGGCGCATGAGCACGGTGAACGGATCCGGCCCCGCCGGGAACGGCCCGCCCGGCACCGGCGGCTTCCCGGGCCAGGCCCACTCCCTGACCACGATGCTGGACGAGGACCACCCCCTGGCCAACCGGGAGATCTCCCTGGTGGACCTGCTCGACCGGGTCCTGGCCAAGGGGGTGGTCGTCTCGGGGGACCTGACCGTCTCCATCGCCGACGTGGACCTGGTCCGGGTCTCCCTGCACGCCCTGGTGTCGTCGATCAACGAGAACGTGCCCTCGCCCTGGGAGCACGGTCACCCCCTGAGCGGATGGATCCGCCAGGAGTGAGGACCGGCCCCGGAGGGAGGGGGAAGGAAGCGGTATGCCAGAGGTGAACGGGAACCCGCTCCGCGCGGCGCAGGACCCCGAGGGGCCGGCGCCCGTGCGCGTGGCCGACGCCGACACGGTTCCGGGAGGCGGGAACGACATCCTGGGACGGCTCCAGGACGCCCTGGACGAGACGGCGGACCCGGACCGGGCCGGCGAGGGGCCTGCGGACCCCGAACGGCAGCGGCTGCGCCACCGGATCGAGACCGAGCCCGACACGGTCGAGCGCGACCTGATCAAGCTGGTGCTCACCGTGGTGGAGCTGGTGCGCCAGCTCATGGAGCGCCAGGCCCTGCGGCGCGTGGACCAGGGCGACCTCACCGAGGACCAGGAGGAGCGCATCGGCATGACGCTGATGCTGCTGGAGGAGCGCATGACCGAGCTGCGCGAGCGCTACGGGCTCTCCGCCGCCGACCTCAACCTGGACCTGGGCCCGCTGGGGTCCCTGCTGCCCAAGAACGGGGAGTAGGCGAAGGTGCCCCCGGTGCCCACCTCAGGGCGAAGGCCCTGACAGAGGACGGGCACCGGGGGGAGGGGTCGGCGGGGCCCCGCGCGGCCTCGGCCGCCGGGCGGGAGTGGAGTGGCCCGGGGCTACTTTCCACCGACCCCCATCATGCCGCGCACCAGGGAGCGGCGCGCGAAGAGGTACACGAGGAAGAGCGGCAGGGTCGCCAGCACGACCGCGGCCAGCATGCCGGGCACGTCCACGCGGTACTCGCCCTGGAACTCGAACAGGCCCATGGTGATCAGCCGGTTGTCCGCCGACTGGGTGAGGATCAGCGGGAACAGGAACCCGTTCCAGGCCTGGAGCGCGGCGTACACGCCGATGGTGCTCAGCCCCGACCGCGACATCGGCACCACCAGCTGGAGGAAGGTGCGCACCGGGCCCGCGCCGTCCAGGGCCATGGCCTCGTACAGCTCCTCGGAGATGTCGCGCATCGACCCCACCAGGATCAGCACGCACACCGGCAGCGCGAACGCCGCCGTGGGCAGCACGATGGCGGTCAGGGTGTCGTAGAGCCCCAGTTCGATGATGATCAGGTACACCGGGATGATCACCGCCTGGGACGGGATCGCCAGCCCCAGCAGGAACATCCGGAACACCCCCGTGGTCCACCGGGTGCGCGAGCGCACCACGGCGAACCCGGTCATGGAGGCGAGCACCAGCACGATCGCCACCACCGAGACGGTGACGATCGCGGTGTTGAGCACGAAGCCCAGCACCCCGTTCTCGATCGCCTTGACGTAGTTGCCGAGGGTCGGGTCCGCGGGCGGGGTGAGCGGCCCCGCGGAGGTGTAGTTCTCGGAGCGCTGCACCGTGGCCACGAGCAGCGCGTACAGCGGCACCCCCACGACGGCCAGCCACACCAGGGCGCCCAGCCCGGCCAGGACGTTGGGGCGCCGGCGGCCCGGCCGCCGCCGGGGGAGGGCGGGGCGTCGGCCGCTGCTCGGGAGCCGCCGTGCGGCGGGCCTCTCTGCCGTACTGGCGGTCACATGCCCTCCCGGGTGCTGCGCATGTCGCCGAAACCGGTGAAGCGGACCAGGAGCAGGGCGATCAGCGTCGCCGTCACCACCAGGGTGAACGCGACGGCGCTGGCGTAGCCCAGCTCCCAGCTCTGGAAACCGGCCTGGTACATCAGGTACGGGACGATGGTGGTGTTGGTACCGGGCCCGCCCCCGGTCATGATGAGCACGGTGTCGAAGTAGGTCAGCGCGCCCACCACCATCAGCACCGACGACGTGGTGATGGTGTGTCTGAGCTGGGGCAGTGTGATGTACCAGAACGCCCGCAGCCTTCCCGCCCCGTCGATCTCGGCGGCCTGGTACAGCGTCGCCGGGATCTGTCGGGCACCGCCCTGGTAGAGCAGCATGTGCAGCGGGATGAACTGCCAGGCGCTGACGAACACGATCACCAGGAACGCGCTGTCGGAACCGCCCAGCACGTCCACCGACGACAGGCCCAGGCGGGGTCCCAGCCAGGCCAGCGGGCCGAAGTTGGGGTCCAGCAGGGCCCGCCAGACGAGCGCGATCGCCGCCGAGGACAGCAGCAGCGGCAGGAAGAAGACGGCGGAGAGCACCGCGCGGTTGCGCTGCTGGCCGGCGGCCCAGACCCCCAGCAGCAGGCTGATGGGGGTCTGCACGATCCAGGAGAGCGCGGTCAGCAGCACGCTCAGCCACACGGCGTTGTGCATCAGCGGGTCGCCCGCCAGGCGCGACCAGTTCTCCAGGCCGATGAAGCGGGGCGAGCCCAGCCCGCCCCAGGAGGTCAGGGACAGGTAGGCCACCAGCACCATCGGCAGGGCGGCGAAGAGCCCGAAGTACAGCAGGCCGGGCACCGCCCACAGCGGACCGGGCCGCCCCGTACGGGGGGCGGCGCCCCGCGCGGCGGAGCCGCCGCGCGGGAGGCCGGGCCGGGGGCCGGGGGAGGCGGGGCCGCCCGCCCGGGCACCGCCGGCCGCCGGGTCGCCGGTCATGGTGCCACCGGTCGCCTGGCTGTCGGTGCGGCCGGTCACAGGGCCGCCAGCGCGTCGACGAACTGCTCGGGCGTGCTCTCACCGTTGAACAGCGACTCGATCTCGGTGACCATCGGCGTGGCCACCTCCGGCGGCAGCGCCTGGTCCCACGAGAGCTGGAAGTGCGGCGCGTCGCGCACCATCTCGTACTGGAAGGCGGCGAAGTCCGGGCTGGGGCTGTCGGCGACGACCTCCTCGGCGTTGGTGGTGGTGGGCACCTCGCCGTTCTCCACCATGTCGGCGACGTACTCCTCCTGGGACATGTACGTCAGGAACTCCATGGCCTGGTCCGTGTACTCGGTCTCGGTGGAGACCGAGAAGTAGTTGGTCGGGTTGCCGACCACGTTGGCGGGGTCGCCCTCACCGCCCTCGATCGGCGGGAACGCCACGTAGCCCAGGTCGTTCGTCGCGAACTCCTCGTTCTGGTCCAGGATGGTGGAGTACTCCCACGAGCCCATCAGGTGCATGGCGGCCCGGCCCTCGGACAGCAGCGCCGAGGCCGCGCCCTCGGTGTAGCTGACCGAGGCGTAGGAGTTGCCGAACGCGCCCTGGTCCACCAGCTCCTGGACCATCTGGGCGGCCTCCAGCACGGCGGGGTCGCGCCAGCCCTCGGAGTCGCCCTCCACGATGCGCGCGAACACCTCCGGTCCGCCGATGCGGTCCACGAGGTACTGGAGCCACATCTGTTCGGTCCAGGGGTCGGCCCCGGCCAGGGCGAAGGGGGTGACGCCCTCCTCGGTGAAGGTGTCGACCAGGTCCAGGATGTCCTGCCAGGTCTCGGGGGGCTCCGCTCCGGCCTCCTCGAACACCGTCTCGTTGTAGAAGAGGATGACCGGCTGGGTGCCGCGCAGGGGGATGCCGTACTGCACGCCGTCGACCTTGCCCGCCTCCAGGATGGAGGGGATGAAGGAGTCGGCGAACTCGGGGTTCTCGGCGAGCATGTCGTCCAGGGGGACGAGCATGTCCTGCTCGACGTAGGGCTCGATGCTGCCGCCGCCCCAGTTGAAGAACACGTCGGGCTTCTCGCTGGAGCCCATCGCCGTGCGCAGGCGCTCCTCGTAGCTGTCCCCGGGGACCTCGTCGATGACCGCCTCGGTCTCGGAGGCCCCGTTGAACCTCTCGACGGCGCCCTCCTGCACCACGACCAGGGTGTCCTGGTACATCCACACGTGCATGCGGTCGTCTCCGCCGCCGCCACCGGAACAGGCGGTGACGGCGAGCAGGCAGAGCGCCGTTGCTCCGGCGGCGGAGCCCAGGCGGGGGGTTCTCATGGCCACTCCTCTTTCGAAACTATCGGTCAGTATTTCGAAATATTTGCGCCCGAATGTACGCGGCGTCACCGCGAGCGTCAATAGGAGGATGAGAGCTGGATCACCCGGAGCCGCGCGGGGTTGCCATGACCGCGTAGGATCAGGCGTCGTGAGTGCAGACCCGACCCCCGACCCCGCCCGGACCACCCTTTCGGAGCCGGTCACCATCTCGAAAATTGCGGAAGCCGCAGGCGTATCGGTGCCGACGGTCTCGAAGGTGCTGAACGGACGCGCCGACGTGGCCAGCGAGACCCGTGCACGCGTGGAGGAGCTGATCCGCCGCCACGGCTACCGGCGACGCCGGGGCCCGGGCGGAGGCCGTTCCTCCATGGTCGACCTGGTCTTCCACGAACTCGACAGCGCCTGGGCGGTCGAGGTCATCCGGGGCGTGGAGAGCGTGGCGCGCTCGGAGGGCCTCAGTGTCGTGCTGACCGAGTCCGGGGGCGCCCAGACCCCCCGCGACGACTGGGTCGACGCCGTGCTCGCCCGCCAGTCCACCGCCGTGATCCTGGTCTTCTCCGACCTGGCGCCCGAACAGCGCACGCGCCTGACCGCGCGCGGCATCCCCTTCGTCGTGGTGGACCCGGCGGGGGACCCCGGCCCGGACATGCCCTCGGTGGGCTCGGCCAACTGGAACGGCGGCCTGGTCGCCACCCGCCACCTCATCGAGCTCGGCCACCGGCGCATCGGAGTCATCGGCGGGCCCCGGCACGTGCTGTGCAGCAAGGCCCGCATCGACGGCTACGCCTCCGCGCTGGACTCGGCCGGGCTGACGGCCGACCCCGCGCTCGTGCGCTACGGCGACTTCCACGTCGAGAGCGGGCGCGACCGGGGCCGGGAGCTGCTCCGGCTGGACGACCCGCCCACGGCCGTCTTCGCGGGCAACGACCTCCAGGCCATGGGCCTGTACGAGGCCGCCCGTGAGCTGGGCGTGCGCATCCCCGAGGACCTGAGCGTGGTCGGCTACGACGACCTGCCGGTGGCCCGCTGGATGGGGCCGCCGCTGACCACCGTGCGCCAGCCGCTCACCGAGATGGCCGAGGAGGCGACCCGGATGGCGCTCACCCTGGCGCGCGGCGGCACCCCCGCCAACCTGCGCCTGGATCTGGCCACCGACCTGGTGGTCAGACGCAGCAGCGCCCCGCCGCCCGCCTCCTGAGGCGGGCGGTCGGCGGGGCCGCGGTCAGTCCTCCGGGAGGACTCTGTACAGTCCGGCCTCGGCGGGGCCGTGGGGCAGGACCCGTAGGCGGTGGGGTGCGGTCTCGGCGCGTAGCGCGTCCTCGGTGAGGGTCCACCAGGTGTAGCGGACCTCGTCGCGGGCCAGGACCCGGTCCCGCTCGTGGATCTCGTAGGTCATGTGCCACTCGACCCGCTCGGGGCCGCTGGGCTCGGCGGCGGCCCAGCCGACGTAGGAGCGGGCTCCGACGCGGACCTCGCTCATCCGTGCCCGCTCCACCCGTTCGGGCTGCCGCGGGGCGGCGAGGTTGAGCAGGACGAAGGCTCCCGGGGCCAGCCGCGGGGCCAGGTCCTCCCACAGGCGGTCGCGTTCGTGGGGGCTGAAGTGGCCGATGAGGTTGGCCATCACCATGCCGCCGATCCGGTCGGGCAGGTGTGCCGAGAGCAGGTCGTCGCCGTCCACGGTCACCCTCCCGCGCAGGCCGGGGTCGTCGGCGATCCGGGAGAGCAGCACGGTCCGCAGCAGGAGGGAGGGCTCGACGGCCAGGACGCGGGCCGTGGGCAGGGCCGCGGCGATGAGGCGGGTTCCGTGGCCGCCGCCCGCCCCGGCGTCCACGACGGGGCCGGAGTCGTCGGGCAGGGAGGCCAGCGCCTCGGACAGGACCGCCCGGTGGTGCTCCCACCATCCGGCGATCATCAGGTCCAGGTACTGCCCGGAGCGGGCGTAGGGATCGTCGTACTCAGGCATGGCGCGCCTCCTCGCCGTGGTGGGGCGTTCGCGACGCCAGGGAGGAAATGATAATCATTCCCGAACTCTAGCAGTTCCCGTCTCCGGAGCCGGGTGGAAGGGGGATGCCCGCACCCGTCGGTCCTCGGTGCGCGCGGGGGCGGCCCCTGTCGCCGTGGAAATGAAAAGCACAATCATTTCTTCGGGGGTTCGGCGCGAAATTCCGGTGGGAAGCGGATAAATTCTCCGTGCGCCACCCCGGCGGCGCTTGATGCGCGATCGCCGATCGAATAGTCCTGGATGTGTTCCCGTTTTTTTCCGCTGGTTTTTTCGAGGGGGAGAGATGGCCGCACAGCATTCCGTTCACGAGGGGCACGCGCACGAGCACGGTCACGGGTGCGGGCACGTCGCGGTGCCGCACCAGGGCCACGTGGACTACGTCCACGACGGTCACCTGCACCGCGAGCACGAGGGCCACTGGGACGAGTGCTCCGTGCGGGGCCACGCCGTCCACGAGGGGCACGCGCACGAGCACGGTCACGGGTGCGGTCACGTGGCCGTGCCGCACGAGGACCACGTGGACTACGTCCACGACGGTCACCTGCACCGCGAGCACGAGGGCCACTGGGACGAGCACGCTCCCGGCCACTCCTGACCGCGACGGCCCGTCCGCGGGGTCCCGGTCGGGGGCCGGGGTCCCCGCGGACGGGTCCGGCGGGTCCTCAGGGCCTGTGCGCCGGAGTGTTGGACGGGTAGGGCAGCAGGGCCATCTCGCGCGCGTTCTTGACCGCCGCCGCGATCAGCCGCTGCTGGCGCGCGGTCACCCGCGTGACCCTGCGGCTGCGGATCTTCCCCTTCTCGGAGATGAACTTGCGCAGGAGAGCGGTGTCCTTGTAGTCGATGTAGTCCATATCTCCCAGCGGATTGGCGAAACTCCGCGTGGGCTTGCGCTTGCCCGGACGGTGTGCTGAAGAGGGCATGTCCACCTTTCTGAGAACTCCGCGAAGGGGCCGGTGTTCGCATTCCTGTGCTGTGTCCCCAGGGGTCGGCCGCGGCTCGACGCCGCCCCGAGGGTGCACGGGCCGTGCGCGTCCCCTCCGCCGGGCGGAGCGGGGACGGGGGCGCGGGCACGCGTCCTCCTCCCCGCTGCCGCCCATGGCGACTGAAAACGATTATCGTTTCTAAAATCCTACACGCTCGGGAGGGGGAGCGTGCGGCCTCCCGGGCCTCGGAGCCCTCGACCCGGGGCGTGTGCGAGGATGGCCCCGGATTTCGGGAGGGGCGATGACACTGATCACCACGGACGACGGGCTTGGCGTCGAGTACACCGAACACGGTGACTCCCGGGGGCGCCCGGTCGTGCTCCTGGCCGGGTTCAAGGCCCCCGCGACCTCCTGGCGCCACCAGGTCCCCGCGCTCACGGACGCCGGGTACCGGGTGTTCGCCGTGGACCTGCCCGGCCACGGCGCCGCGGGGCCCCTGCCCCCGGGCATGACCATGGACCGGCGCGGCGACTGCGTCCACGCCCTCCTGGAGCGGCTGGACCTGGAGGGCGTCGTGCTCGTCGGCGGCTCCATGGGCGCCAACACCGTCTGGGCGTACACCTCCGGGCACGGCACCGGCCGCCTGGCGGGCGCGGTGTCGGTGGACCAGACGCCGAAGATGCTCAACACCGCGGACTGGCCGTACGGCTTCTACGGCTACGACGAGAGCAACGCCGACACCTACTTCGCCGACGGCATCCCGGCCACCGGGCACGGCACGCCCCTGTGGCGGCGCGGCGTGCGCCTGGTCAGGACGCTGCGCGCGATGCGCGGCACGGACCGCGAGCTCACCCCGGCGGAACTGCAGCTGCTGGGCGACCACGCCCGGCGCGACTGGCGCGACGCGGTCGCCGGGCTGGACGTGTCCGCCCTTTTCGTGGCCGGGGCCGAGAGCGAGCTGTGGCCCGCCGAGCACGCCGCGGCCGCCGCCAAGCCCAACCCGCGCGCCGGTGCGGCCGTGGTGCGCGAGGCCGGGCACGCCGTGAACATGGAGCGGCCGGTCGCCTTCAACGCGGGGCTGCTGCGCTTCCTCGCCCGTGTCGAGGGCTTCTGACCGGGGACGTATCCGCCTCCTCCTGCGCGGGGCGTCGCCGCGTCGGGGGGTGTCGGGTCTCCTCCCGTGCCCGGTTCCGAGCCGCCGAGGGGAACCCTCCCAGCGGTCCCGAGTCCCACCGCGGGGGGCGGAGGCGAGGGCGGATTCCGGCGTGGTGGGATGTCGGTATGGCTCCGCGGTCGAAACCCCCCGAGAACGCGCGTCCGCTGTCGTACACCATCCGTAGCGCGCCGAGGTCCCCGGATCCGGGGCACGCACACGTGGAGACCGCTGCCGAAGCGGTCTCCAGGATCGCCTCCGGCGGCGGGATCCACGCCTTCCTGCTCCTCCTGATGCCCTTCTCGCTCGCGGACGGCGTCACCCCCGGGTTCCTCCTCACCGTGTTCACGGCGGCCTACGCCGTTCTTCTCACGGTCACCACGCTTCCCGGCCTGATCGCCTTCCTCCTGGAGCACAGGCGCGCGTCCCGCAGCAGACACAAATCCGAGCGCAGGTGCGCGTGCGAGCACGGGCGCGCGTCCGACCGCAGGGCTCCGACGCTCCGTGCCACGAAGGCCGCCCCCTCCGCGGTCGCGGCCCTGCTCTACGCCTGCCTCCCCGCGTCCCTGATCATCACCGAGGGCCCCGACCCCGATATCATCGCCGTCTCCCTGGTCGCCGCCCTGTTCGGCTACCTCGTCCACCGGGCCTGCCTGGCGGTCACCTTCTCCTCCGCCGCGGGAGCCGTCCTCCGCGTCGTGGCGCTGATCGCGCCCCTGCTGCTGATCCTGGGCCTGGCTTCCGTCCTCCGGTGAACGGGAGGACCCCGACCGGCCCCCGGGCACGGACGAGCCGCGGCGCCGATGCCGACACACTGGTAGGCGTCCACGAGGGAGAGAGCCGCACCGGTCCCGCCGCGCGTCAGCGGCGGCCGACCGTGCGGGCCGGGTCGAAGGAGGGCGTGGTGAACGGTGGCGCGGGTGGTGCGGATGGTGCAGGTGGCGCGGGTGCTTCCGGCCGGACGTACCGGAAGGCCGAGAAGCGGCGGTCACAGATCCTGTCGCGCGCGATCGAGGTGTTCGCCGAGCACGGAGTGGGCGCTTCGCTACGGGCGATCGGCGAGGCCATCGGGGTGTCCCACGCGGCGCTGCGCTACTACTTCGCCTCCCGCGACGAGCTCCTGGTGGAGGTCTACCGCGAACACGAGGCGACGGGGTGCGAGCCCTCGGACCAGGACACCGTCTCCGCGGTCGCGGTCATGGAGCGCAGCGCGGAGCGCAACCGCTCCATACCCGGCCTGGTCGAGCTGTACGCGACGCTGACGACGGACGCGTTGCAGGAGCAGCGGCACCCCGCCACGCGGGAGTTCGTCCGGGCCCGGTTCCGGGCACTGCGCGCCGACCTCGCCGAGCGCGTCCGCGCCGGTCAGCGCTCCGGCGAGATCGCGGCCGACATCGACCCCGACGACGCGGCGGCCCTGGTGATCGCCGCGTCCGACGGGTTGCAGTTGCAGTGGCTGCTCGACCCGCAGGAGGTGGACGTCTACCGCTCGCTCCAGGTCCTGGAACGGCTGCTGCCCGGCGGGGTGGAAGGCAGCGGGGGAGAGGGCGACGAGGTCGGGGACAGCGGCGCCAGAGCCGACGGGACCGGCGGGGGAGGCCCGTCGGCCCAGTCCCCGTGAACGCGCCCCGGGCGCCGTCGCCCACTCACGGCGACGACGCCCGAGGTCTCCGCGTCAGACGCCCGAGCCCCCTGCGTCAGGCACCCGCCGCCCGCAGCGTCGGGCTGGCCGGGTCCCACCCCTGCGGGAGCGGAGCCACCGGCGCCACGGCGGAGGTGATCTCCACGGGCGTTCCGTCGGCCGCGGCGTCGCGGATGCCCAGCAGCACGTCGAGCACGTGCGAGGCCACGGCCCCCGACGCGCGTTCGGTCCCGCCCGCGCGTAGCGCGCGGACCAGATCGACGACCCCGGCCCCGCGCCCGTACACGGGCCCCTCGGGGGCGATGGTGACCGGCTCCTCCCGGTCGTACCGCCACAGGGTGGTGTCCCCGCCGAACGTGTTGGGGTCGGGCAGGACGATCGTGCCCTCGGTGCCGTTGACCTCCACCATTCCCGCCCTGTGCAGCGCGTGCTGGAACGAGAACGTGGACTGGGCGGAGCGGCCCGGGCCGAACTCCACCAGCGCGGCGTGGTGCGTCGGCACCTGCACCTCGAACACCTGGCCCGCGCGGGGACCGCTCGCGATCGTGCGGGTCGCGCGGCCGGTGGAGGCCACGGCCTGCACCCGGGTCGCGGCGCCGAAGACGTGCACGAGCGCGGTGACGTAGTACGGGCCCATGTCGAACAGGGGCCCCGCCCCGTGGGCGAAGAGGAAGTCCGGGTCCGGGTGCCAGGACTCGGGCCCGGGCACGTGGAACATCGTGGTCGCGGTCAGCGGCTCCCCGATGTCGCCGCGGGCGATCGCGCGCAGCGCGGTCTGCGTCCCCGCCCCCAGCACCGTGTCCGGCGCGCAGGCGACCCGCAGCCCCGCCTCCCCGGCCCTGGCCAGCAGCGCGGCGGCCGCGTCGTGGTCCAGGGCGATGGGCTTCTCGCTCCACACGTGCTTGCCCGCGTCGAGGATCCGGTGCCCGACCTCGGTGTGCACGGCCGGGACGGTCAGGTTGACCACCACCTCGACGTCCTCGCGCGCCAGCAGCTCCGCCACGGTCCCGGACGCCGGGACGCCGTACGCGTCGGCCTGCGCGGCGGCGCGCGCCAGGTCCAGGTCGGCGACGAAGCGGACCTCGACGTCGGGGAACCGGGTCAGGTTCTCCAGGTACTGGGTCGAGATGTTGCCCGCGCCGATGACGCCGACCCCGGCGGCCCCGGTGCGCGTCATCGGTCGTTCTCCCCGAGCCAGGCCAGCGACCGCGCGATGCCGTCGAACACGTCGCCCGCGTAGGCGTCGAACTCGACCACGCGGATCGCCCCCGGCGCGGCCTCCAGGACCGCGCGGACGTCGACCTCGCCCTCACCCGCGGGCCGCTGCCGTGTCACGTCGCCGTCCAGGGTGCCGTCCTTGACGTGGATCAGCCGCACCCGGTCGCCGAAGGCCCGCAGCAGCGCGGCGGCGTCGGCGCCGCCGACCCCCGCCCAGTAGGTGTCCACCTCCAGCACGACCCGCGGCTCCAGGTGCTCCACGAACACCTCCAGCGCGTGCCTGTCGCCGATGCGGGTGCTCAGCTCCCAGGCGTGGTTGTGGTAGCCGAACTCCAGACCCCGCTCGGCGGCCAGTTCCGCCAGCCGGTTCACGCGCTCGGCCAGTTCGGCCACCTGGTCGGCGGTCTGCCACCGTTCGGCCGGGACCAGCGGGTCGATGACCGTCGTGACGCCCAGTTCGGCGGCCGCGTCGAAGATCTCCTCGGGGGCCTGCGCGTCGATCACGGGGGCGTGGCCGGAGGGCGCGGTGACGCCCGTCGCGGCGAACACCCGCCGGTACTCCTCGGTGTCCAGGTGGAACGCGTACGGCTCCACGTGGGCGAAGCCGATCTCGGCCAGGCGTGCCACGGCGCTCTCCAGGCCGTCGGCGAGTTCGTCACGGACCGAGTACAGCTGCACGGATGTTGTCGGCACGGGGGGCTCCTTCGTTCGCTCGGGCATCGCCCTGTCGCTCACATCGCGGCACGCCCCCGAGGGTGCGGGGCGGGGCCGCGCACCCAGATTCTTACATTGGAAGATTTTTGTCCAGGGTTTTTCCGGGCGCACGATCCGGGCGCACGGTCGGGGGTGCGGTCCGGGCACACGAACGGAGCGGGGCGCGGGCGGGCGCGGCCCCGAGCGGAGGAGGACCGGAGGGCACGGCGAGGGGCCGGGCGGCACCCCGGCGGAGCGGGTGCCGCCCGGCCGTGCGCACGGGCGAGCCTGGTGCGCGGGGGATCCCCGGCGGAGCGGGGGTCAGGCGGTAGGGGCCTGCGCCTCCTCGTCGGCCTCCCGCTGGGGCGTGACGACCTCCAGGCCCACGCCCAGCTCCCGGATCGCGCGCACGGAGGACTCGGAGAGGCGGTCGTCGGTGATCACCGAGGCGAAGCTGGTGAGCGCGGCGACCTTGAACGTGCCGAAGGCCCCGTACTTGTCGGCCCCGGCGACCAGCACCGACGTCGAGGCCGCGGCCATGGCCGCGCGCTTGACCGCGACCTTCGCGCGCGAGGGCGTGGTGGTGCCCCGGCTCAGGTCCCACGAACTCGTCGAGACGAAGGCGACGTCGATGTTGAACTCCTCGATGGTGGCGGCCGCGATGTCGCCGACCGAGGAGCGGTTCTCACGGTCGATCTGCCCGCCGATGAGGAACAGGGTCACGTCGGGGTGGTCGGTGAGGGAGGCGGCGGTGGTGATGTCGTTGGTGATGACGGTGAGGCCGGTGACGCTCCACAGGGAGGGCACCAGGTGCCCCAGCGTCGTGCCCGCGTCCAGGTAGACGGTCTGCCCCTCACCGACCAGGGCCGCCGCCGCGCGGGCCATCGCCCGCTTCTCGGCCACGTCCACCCGCGACTTGTCGCGGTAGGAGGGCTCCGAGCGCACCTGCGAGACCAGTTCGACGCCGCCGGGCACCGAGCGGACCCGTCCCTCCTCCTCCAGCGTCATGATGTCGCGGCGCACCGTCATGTGCGAGACGTCGAGGATCTCGCACAGCTCCTTCACGCTCAGCACGCCCGTACCGCGCAACTCCCGCACGAGCAGCTCACGCCGTTGGGCCGGAATCATCGCTCTCCCTCGGTTCCGCTCATGGGCACCATGGTAACGAGTGTTCTCAGATGGTACCAGTCGTGATAATTGTTGACTCTAATGTTCCGCTGGTGTTAAACATGGCGCGTTGCCGTAGCGGCCTGGCACACACGTGCCCCCCGCGAGGCCGGAAGAAGGAGAACCCATGCAAGCCACCGACGCCACCACGGCGCCGCCACCGCCCGTGCGCTACGCGCTCACCGGAGCCCGCGGCGGTTTCGCGCGCACCCTGCTCGCCCAGACCCCGCGGATGGAGCGGCTGCGGCCCTCGGTCCTGTGCGACCTGGACACCGAGGGGACGATCGCGCTGTGCGCCGAACTCGGCTACCCCGCCGACGCGCTGACGGTGTGCTCCAGCGCGGACGAGGTGGCCGCGCTGGCCGACGGGCGGATCGCGGTGATCGCCGACGCCCGCCTCCTCGAACACGCCGACTACGACGTGCTCGTCGAGGCCACCGGCAGCCCCGAGGCGGGCACCCGGGCCGCGCGGACCGCCATCGCGGCCGGACGCCACGTGGTCATGGTCTCCAAGGAGGTCGACTCCGTCTCCGGGATCGCGCTGGCCGACCTCGCCCGGGAACGGGGCGTGGTGTACACCCCCGGGATCGGCGACCAGCCCGCCAACCTCGTCGAGTGGTACGAGCGGACCCGCCTGCTGGGCCTGGACGTCGTCGCGATCGGCAAGTCGGGCGAGTACGACCTGGTCTTCGACCCGGCCACGGGCCGCGTGCGCCAGCTCGACCAGGAGATCGACGCCCCCGACCTGGCCGACCTGCTGACCCTGGGCGAGGACGTGCCCGCCACGCTCGCCGCCCGCGCCCGCGCCGTGGCGGGCCTGTCGCGCTCGGCCGCCGCCGACTACTGCGAGATGGGGGTCGTCGCCAACTACACGGGCCTGGTGCCCGACACCGAGGCGCTGCACTACCCCGTCGCGCGCGTCGCCGAACTCGCCGACGTCTACTCCCTCGCCGAGGACGGGGGGATCCTCTCCCGGCCCGGCGCCGTGGACGTCTTCAGCGTGCTCCGCCTGCCCGAGGAGGCCTCCTTCGCCGGAGGGGTCTTCGTGGTCGTCCGCACCGGCGACCCCGTCTCCTGGGCACTGCTCGCGCAGAAGGGCCACGTGGTCTCGCGCTCGGGGCGCTACGCCTGCCTGTACCTGCCCTACCACCTCATGGGCGTGGAGACCCCGCTGAGCCTGCTGGACGCCGTGGACCGCCGCCGCGCGGTGACCCCCCGGCATCCGGCCCCGCACGCGGTCCTGGCCGGGCGCGCCCGGCGCGACCTCCCCGCCGGGACCAGGCTGGACATGGGCGGACACCACCACGACGTCCAGGGGGTGGCCCCCGTCCTGCTGGACGCCGCCGACGCCCCCGACGACGCCGCACCGCTCTACCTGGCGGCCCACGCCACCCTGGGCCGCGACGTCGCGGCGGGCGCACTGGTGCGCCTGGACGACCTGGCCGACGCCAGCGCCCCCCTCCTGGACGCCTGGCGCCACGCCCGCACGCACCTGTGAACGATCGGACCCACTGACATGTCGGACATCTACACCCTGTTGGCGTTCCTCACCGCCATCGCGGTACTCGTACTGCTCATCGCCCGCTTCAAGGTCCACCCCGTGGCCACGCTGTTCATGGTGGTCGTGGCGCTCGGCCTGGTCCTGGGCATGGGCGGCACGGAGACCATCGAACTCGTCACCGAGGGCTTCGGCGGCACCCTCGCCAGCGTCGGCCTTCTGGTCATCTTCGGCTGCGTGCTCGGCAGGATGCTCGAACTGAGCGGCGCGGCCACCAAGATCACCGAGACCGCCCTGAACATGTTCGCGGAGAAGAGGGTGCCCTGGGCGATCGCCCTGGCCTCGACCGTGCTGGGCATCCCCCTCATCGCCGACACCGCGGTCGTCATGCTCATCCCGATCGTCTCCGCCCTGGCCTACCGCACGGGCATGTCGATGATGAAGCTCGGCCCGATCCTCTACCTCGGCGCCTACGTCATGACCTCGGTCGTCCCTCCCGGCCCCGGCCCGCTCGCGTCGGCCTCGCTGCTCGGCGTCAGCATGGGCGAGGCCATCCTCTACGGCCTGATGGTGGGCGTCCCCGGCGTCATCGCCGCGACGGTCTACCTGTCCTTCATCAAGACCTACGTGCCGCCCAAGCCGGAGTTCGTCGAACACCTGGCGGGCGCGGGCGGCCCGGGCACCCCCTCCGCCGGCGCCCCGGGGATCTCCGACGGCACCGGCACCAAGCCCTCCTCCGACGGAGCCGCGGCCCCCGCTAGCGTGGGCCTGTTCGGTTCCCTGGTGCCGATCCTGGCCCCCATCGTCCTCATCGTCGTCGCCTCCCTGGCCGGTCCGGTGCTCCCGGAAGGGGCCTGGTACAGCGAGGTCGTCCTGTTCGTCGGCGAGCCGACGGTGGCGCTCTTCCTCGCCTGCCTGCTGGCCCTGCCGCTGTTCCGCGGGCGCTGGAAGGACAAGGCCACCCTCAACGACCTGTTCGAGGCGGGCCTGCGCATCGCCGCGATGCCCCTGGCCCTGACCGGCGTCGGCGGAGCGCTGGCCACCATCATCCGGGAGACCGGCGTGGCCGAGAACGTCGCGGCGGGCATCGAGGGCACCGGCATGTCACCGGTCGTCATCCCCTTCCTCGTCGGCGCGGCGGTCTGCACGATCACCGGCTCCAACATCCTGGGCGTGATGACCTCGGCGGCCATCATGCAGCCCCTGATGGACGACCTCGGCCTGGCGCCGATCGTGGTCTACCTGGCCTGCGCGACCGGCGCCCAGATCATGAAGCACGCCAACTCGTCCGGGTTCTGGGTCACCACCACGCTGTCCAACATGACGGTGGGCCAGGGCATCCGCTCGATCGGCGTCGCCTCGTTCATCTCGGGCGTCACCGGGTTCCTCGTGCTCAACGTCATGATCGCGACCGGCCTCGTCTGAGCAGTGTTCCTCCGGGCCTGCGCTCCGCTTCGGCCCGCCCGTCCCACAGGGGGTTCCGGCGCACCCGGCCATCGGGCCGCACGGTACGCCGGGACCCCTCCGCCCGACCGACCCGCCCCGACCACAGGGAGTACCTCACATGGCGACCCTCGGCGTGATCGCCGACGACCTCACCGGAGCGACCGACGTCGCGATCGCCCTCACCGCGTCCGGCCACCGGACCACGGTGGTCCTGGACTCGCGGGACCCCGGCGGCGCCGACCCCGTCGCCGCCGCGGCGGAGGGGGCCGACGCCGTCGTCGTGGCCCTGAAGTCGCGCACCACGCCCGCCGACGCGGCGGTCGCGGCCTCGCTGGACGCCCTCGACCGGCTGCGGAGCGCGGGGTGCGATCGGTTCTACGTCAAGTACTGCTCGACCTTCGACTCCACCCCGGACGGCAACATCGGCCCGGTCACGGAGGCGGTGCTCGACGCCCTCGGCGAGGACGTCACGGTCGTCGCACCGGCCTTCCCCGCCAACGGGCGCACCGTCTACCGCGGCCACCTCTTCGTGGGGGACGACCCCCTCGACGAGTCCCCGATGCGCCACCACCCGCTCACGCCCATGACCGACTCCAGCCTCCCGCGCCTGCTCGCCCCCCAGGTCAGCGGCGGCCGGGACGCCATCGCGCTGGTGCCCTGGCCGGTGGTCGCCCAGGGGGCCGAGGCGGTGCGCGAGGCCATCGCGCGAGCCGGGGCCGAGGGGGCCCGGTTCGTGGTCGTGGACGCCCTGACCGACGCCGACCTGCGCACGCTCGCCGACGCGACGCGGAACCTGCGCCTGCTGACCGGCGGCAGCGCCCTCGCCCAGGGGCTCACCGGCCCCCACGGGACCGGCCGCCTGCCGCTCACCCCGCCCCCGGGGCCGCGCGTCGTGCTCTCGGGCAGCGCCTCGCGGGCGACCCAGGGCCAGGTGCGCCACGCCCTCGCCCACGGCGGGGGGCACCACCTGCTCCCCGCCGACCTGCGCCGGGACTTCGGGGCGACGGTGTCGCTGGCCGTGGAGCGCGCCCTGGAGGGCGGCGCGTCCCCGTTCGTGGTGTACGCGACCGCCGCACCCGAACACGTCGTGGACACCGCCGACGCGCCGCTCATCGAGGAGGCGCTGGCCGAGATCGCCGCACGCCTGGTCACCGCGGGGGTGCGCGCGCTCCTGGTCGCGGGCGGCGAGACGAGCGGAGCCGTCGTGCGGCGCCTGGGCGTGGCGTCGCTGGCGCTGGGACCCGAGATCGACCCGGGCGTCGCGTGGACGCTCGGACACAGCGACGGTGAGGACGTCCAGCTGATGCTCAAGTCCGGCAACTTCGGCCGCGAGGACCTGTTCGTCCGCGCCTGGGAGGGGGACAAGTGAACCGCGAAGCGCGCGAGGCGGCCCGGGAGCTGTGCGCGGTGGGACGCCGCGCCGTCGAACTGGGGCTCAGCCCGGGCGCCTCGGGCAACGTGTCCGCGCGGGCCGGGGAACTGACCCTGATGAGCCCCACGGGGGTCTCCCTGCGCGACCTCGACCCCGAGGGCCTGTCCGTCCTGGACGGGGAGGGGGAGCACATCGCCGGTCCGCCCCCCTCCAAGGAGTTCCCGCTCCACCAGGCGATGTACCGGCGGGTCCCGGACGCGGGCGCCGTCGTCCACCTGCACTCGCCGCACGCCTGCGCGGCCTCGTGCCTGCCCGCCTGGTCGGAGGCGTCCGCGCTGCCGCCCGTCACGCCCTACCTGGTCATGCGGGTCGGTCAGGCGCCCCTGGTGCCCTACGCGGCGCCGGGCAGCGACCGGCTCGCCGACAACCTCTCCCGCCTGCCCGGACGGTTCCGCGCGGCCCTGCTGGCCAACCACGGTTCGATCGTGGCCGCGTCCGGACCGGCGGCGGCCCTGGACGGAGCCGTCGAGCTGGAGGAGGCCTCGCGCATCGTCGTGTCTTTGCGGGGAAGCGAGTTCTCCGTGCTCTCGCCCGAGGACGTGCGCGAGCTGACCGGGCGCTACGGCACCGACTGGGACCTGTGACTCCGCGTCGGGGGTGACTTCCCCGCCCGCCCGTCCCGTCGTCGCGGACGGGGCGGGGCGGGCGGGGAGGCCCCAGGAACACCGCATACGGCACCGACCGAAACCGGTGCCGGTGCGACGTGAGGGGCCTTGGCCTGCGGTGACCTCGTGCCTGCAGCGGGTCCGGAGCGCCGAACCCCGCCACAGGCACAAGACCCCGGTGGAGGGGGAGGTCCAGTGGTCCCCCGCGGTGACCGCGTCAGGGGGAAGGGGACGGCCCCGCCGGTGCCGGCACACCGGCGAGACCGAGTATGAGGTCGCGGACCTCGGTGGCCGCGACGCGTTCCCGGGCGGAGCCGGGGTCGGAGCACAGCACCAGGGGGCCGTCGTCGGGGTCGGCGTGCGCGCGCCCGTGGGTGCCGCGCACGCAGCCCGGGTCGAGCGGGACCACGTTCATGGCGTAGCGCAGGCCCACCTTCTTGCGGGCGAGATTGGCCGCCGCGCGGGCTCTGACCAGCCGGTCGGCGGGGTCCAGGAAGAGTTCGGCGGGGTCGTAGCCCGGCTTGCGGTGGATGTCCACGCCCCGCGCGAAGTCCGGAGCCGCCGCGTCGCGCAGCCAGTAGTAGTAGGTGAACCAGGCGCCCGGGCCGGCCACGAGGACCAGCTCGCCGGAGCGCTCGTGGTCCAGCCCGTGCTCCGCCTGCCCGTCGCGGTCCAGGACCAGGTCCACCCCCTCCACCCCGGCCAGGAGGCGGGCGACCCCGGGCACGTCGCCGGGGTCGCGGACGTAGACGTGCGCGCACTGGTGGTCGGCCACCGCGAAGGCGCGCGACTCCCACGGGTCCAGGTACTCCATCCCGTGCTGGGTGTACACCTCCAGCAGCCCGGCCCCGCGCAGCACCCGGTTGACGTGCACGGGCCTGTCGGCGGGGGTGATGCCGTACTCGCTCAGGACCATCACGGCGGTGCCCGAGCGCTCGGCGTCGTCCAGCAGGGGCGCCAGGGCCGCGTCCATGTCCACCACCGCCCGGCGGGCCTGCTCCGAGTCGGGGCCGTACCGTTGCAGGTCGTAGTCAAGGTGGGGGACGTAGCACAGGGTCAGGTCGGCGCGGGGCATCAGTCTGCGGGTCGCGGCCACGATCCACTCGGTGGAGCGCAGCGACGCGGTCGGCCCCCAGTACTGGAAGAGCGGGAAGGGCCCCAGCTCCGCGGTCAGCTCGTCGTGGAGGGCGGGCGGCCGGGTGTAGCAGTCGGGGGACTTGCGCCCGTCGGCGTGGTAGACCGGCCTGGGCGTGACGGTCCAGTCGGTGGTGGCGCCCATGGCGTACCACCAGCACACGTTCGCGGTGCGAAAACCCGGCCGGCGGCGCCGGGCGGTCTCCCACACCTTCTCGCCCTGGACCAGGCGGTTGTGCTGGCGCCACAGGTACACCTCGCCCAGGTCCCGGAAGTACCAGCCGTTGCCGACGGCGCCGTGCCCGGCGGGGGTGCGGCCGGTCAGGAATGTGGACTGGACGGTGCAGGTCACGGCGGGCAGGACGGTCTCCAGTGGGGCCTGCCAGCCCTGGTCGGCCACGGCGCGCAGCCGGGGCGCGTGCCGCAGCAGCCGGGGCGTGAGCCCGACCGCGTCGACCACGAGCAGGCGCGGTTCCTCCGTCGGCATGGGGGTGTCCCTTCGGTTCGCGGGGTGTCACAGCAGGGTCAGGCCGAGGTCGGTCAACCGGTCGCGGGCCCAGGCCACCTCGGCGGCGACGCCCTCGGTGAGCCCCCTGTCGTCGGCGGGGCGCCGCTCCCTCGGCAGCACCGACCAGGTGTAGGTCTCCACCTCCACGTGGTCGGTGCGCGCGCCGCCGGGACCCAGGAGGCGTTCGAGGGTGCGGGTGAGGTGCTCGTTGGTCCCGCGCAGCGGGGCGGCGGCTGGCGCGTGCAGGGGCACGTGGAAGTGGGTGCGCCAGGGCGCGTCGTCGGGCAGGGGGTCGGCGCCGCCCAGGGCCTCGTGCAGGTCGTCGCGGCCCTCCCGCGCCCCGTCCCCGCCGTGTGCGCGCGTCTGGTGCAGGAAGCGGTCCTCGGTGAAGGCGGCGAGGGCCTCGCGCGCTGCCGGGTCGGCGGGGTCGGGGACCTCCACGGCCGCCGACGCCTGGGTCTTGACCACGGGCAGGCCCGCGCCGGAGAGCCGGTCCAGGGCCGCCCCCGGCTCCTCGAAGGCCGTCGCCAGGTGGCAGGTGTCCAGGCACACGCCCAGGTGCGGCGGCGGATCCCCGAGCAGACGGGCCGCGTCCCGGGTGGTCTCGACGACGCACCCGGGTTCGGGCTCCAGTCCCACCCGCACCGGCCGCCCCTGCCGTGCCAGGTCCTCCAGGGCGTCGGAGAGTTCGGCCAGGTGCGCGCGGGCGGCGGCCAGGCGGCCGGGGTCCCACGGTTCGCGCCAGGCCAGGGGGAGGGTGGAGACGCTGCCGCGCGCGGCGTCGTCGGGCAGCAGCCGGGCCAGCACCCGGGCGCAGTCCACCGTGTAGTCCAGCCGGGCCCGGTCGGTCCAGTCGGGGTGGTACACGGCCCGCTTGACCACGGGCGCGTGGAACCCGGTGTAGGGGAAGGCGTTGAGGGTCACCGTCTCCAGCCCGTTGGCCTCCAGCTCCGCGCGCAGCCGGTCGGTCAGGCGCGGATCGGCCGCCAGCTCCCGGGCCAGCGGGGCGGGCAGCCACAGGCCCAGGCCGAGCCGGTCCGCGCCAAGGGCCTCGCGCACGCCGCCGCCGTGGACGCGGACCTGGCGCAGGACGCCGTCCAGGTCCTCGGCGGGGTGCACGTTGGTGCAGTAGGCGAGGTGGACGACCGTCCCGTCGGGGTGGCGCAGCCTCACACGGCACCCCCGCCCGCGCGCTCGCCGCGCAGCACCGAGTTCCCCGAGTAGGTCGCGGTGTGGTCGGCCCCGTGCACGTCGTCCAGCAGCAGGCGCCCGCTGCGGCCGTAGAACTCCACCGGGTTGTCCCACAGCACGCGTTCGACGTCGCGTCCGGTGAAGCCCGCGGCGAGCATGGCCTCGCCGGTGCGCAGGGTGGCGAGCGGGTCGCTGCGGCCCCAGTCGGCGGCCGAGTTGACCACCATCCGCTCCGGGCCCCACTCCGACAGGACGCGGACCATGCGCTCCGGGCTCATCTTGGTGTCGGGGTAGATGGAGAAGCCCAGCGTGCACCCCGACTCGTGCACCATGGCCACGGTGGCCTCGTTGAGGTGGTCCACGAGCACCCGCTCGGGCGCCAGCCCCGACTCGGCGACCAGCTGGAGGGTGCGGCGGGTCCCGGCCGCCTTGTCGCGGTGCGGGGTGTGCACCAGGACGGGCAGCCCGAACTCCCCGGCCAGCTCCAGCTGGTGGCGGAAGGCCCTCTCCTCCTCGGCGGTGCCGGAGTCGAAGCCCACCTCGCCGACCGCCACCACGCCGTCCTTGGCCAGGTAGCGGGGGAGCAGGTCCAGCACCCCCGACAGGCGGGGGTCGTTGGCCTCCTTCGGGTTGAGCGCGATCGTGCAGTGGTGGCGGATCCCGAACCGCTCGGCCCGGAACCGCTCCCAGCCCACGAGGCCGTCGAAGTAGTCGCGGAACGAGCTCACGCCGGTCCGGGGCTGGCCCAGCCAGAACGACGGCTCGACCACCGCGCGCACGCCGGCGGCGTACATCGCCTCGTAGTCGTCGGTGGTGCGCGAGGTCATGTGGATGTGCGGGTCGAAGATACGCATCACGCCTCCGTTCGGTGGGAGTCCAGGCGGGCGGCCTGCCCGGGGAAGTGCCGCAGCACGAGGTGGACGTCATCGGGGACCGGCCGCCCCGCCAGGAGCCGCTCCTCGGCGTGGTCGGCGCACATGCGCGCCAGCTCCTCATCGGCGCGGTCGGGCAGCCCGGCCGCCGACCCCAGCGGCACCCCGGTGAACAGGCACTTGAGGATTCCCTGGCGCCAGGAGTCGGCGTCGAGCAGGGCCGTCGCCGAGCTGGCGGCCGCCGCCGCGACCAACCGGGTGTCGTTGGCGCGCATCGCGTCGGTCAGCAGCTCGCGCGCCGCACCGGCCACCTCCTCCCGGCCGCGGCCGCGCACGTCGAGCGCGTCCAGGCCGCGCAGGACGGCGCGCCGCTCACCCGCGTCACCGTGGTGGTACAGGTCGCGGACCTCCCGGGCCAGCTCCGGCGGGGCCAGGGCCCCGGACAGCGCGGCCAGCAGCTCCACGCGCGCCATGTCCTCCAGGGTCGGCCCGGCCACCCCGTCGGGGTCGCCCGACGGACCGGCCCCGCGCGCCACGCTCCTGGCCGCCGAGGGGAAGAGCACGGCGATCCGCTCGGGCCGCTCGCGCACCTGCCCGACCTGGGCGGCCAGGGCCCCGCGCGCCGCGTCCGTGTCCAGGAAGGCGTACTCCCCGCTCACACCCCCGCCCTCCGTGCGCGGGAGTCGGCCAGCGCCCGCGTGAGCGCGCGGATCGACCGCTCGGCCACCAGGGGAGCGGCGTGCCCGTGGCGGGGCAGCTCCACCGACGCCAGACCCCGGTAGCCGACCTCCTCCAGGGCGCCCAGGACCCCCGGCAGGTCGATCTCGCCGTCGCCGAACTCCAGGTGCTCGTGCACGCCCGGCCGCATGTCGTCCAGCTGGACGTTGGCGATCAGGGCACCGGCCCGCCGGACCGCGCCCTCGGGGCCGTCCGGCTCGTTGCACACGCCGTGCCCGACGTCCACCGTCACCCGCAGGCGCGGCGGGTCGCCGAGCCGCTCGCGCAGCTCCAGCGCGTCGGCCACCCGTTCCACGAACATGCCGGGCTCGGGCTCGAACGCGCAGTCCACGCCGAGGTCGTCGGCGGTGGCCAGGACCCGCTCCACACCCGAGGTCAGCCGCGACCAGCCCTGCTCCCGGCTCACCCCCGCCGGGAGGATGCCCGACCAGAAGGAGACGGCCTCGGCCCCCAGGTCGTCGGCGACGCGCACCGCGCGGCGCAGCAGGTCCACCCGCAGCTCGGCGCCCTCGTCGGAGACCAGGGTGGGCTCGTGTTTGCGGCGCGGGTCCATCAGGTAGCGGGCGCCGGTCTCCACGACCACCGCCAGGCCCAGTTCGGACAGCCGCCGACCGATGCGGGCGGTGCGCGCGAAGGCGTCCGGCTCGAAGGGGTCCAGGTGCGGATGGTCCAGCGTCAGCCCCACCCCCTCGTAGCCGAGGTCGGCGATGACGGCGAGCGCGTCGTCCAGACGGTGGTCCCAGAAGCCGTTGGTGCCGTATCCGAACCTCATGTGAACGACACCGCCTCGGACGCCCGCGCCGCCACGGGCACACCGACGGTGAGCGCGCACGCCACGTCCGGCGCGCCGTGCCCTGCCAGCAGGGCCGCCTGGAGCGGGATCATCCCCCGGATGCCCGCACCCGTCGCCGCGCGCGCGTGGTGCGCCTCGGGCTCGACCAGCGCCCTGACCTGCGCGGATCCCACCCCCAACGCGAAGACCCCCGCGAGCGCCCCCGCCAGGGCCCTGGCCGCGGCGCCGCCCGCCGCACCTTCGCGCGTGGGCCGGGCGGGCGCGGCGGCGAGCGCGGCGCTGGCCAGGGTGCACACCAGCGCCCCCGCCGCCACGGAGGGCCGCGTCCCGTGCACCTCGCCCCGGCTCAGGGCGGTCACCCCGAACGTGTGGACGGCCAGCGCCAGCGCGGGCCTGGCCGCGTCGGCGGGGCGCGCGCCCGCGCCCAGCAGCACGTCCAGCCCCCGGGCCGCCGCCATGCCCAGCGGGGCCAGCGGGGTCCTCTTGAGGAGGAGGTCGTAGCCCCACACGGTGGCGGCCAGGGCCGTGCCCACCCCCGCCGCCCGGCGTCCGCCCGCCGCCGCGGCCAGGCCCACGCCCGTCACGGTCAGCCCCGCGGCGACCGCCAGGGCCTCGCCGGGGCGCACCGCCCCCGAGGGGATGGGGCGTTCGGGGCGCTCGACCGCGTCCACCTCCCGGTCGGCGTAGTCGTTGAGGGCCATGCCCGCCCAGTACAGGCACACCGAGGCGGCGGGCAGCGCCCAGGCCCCGGGGCCGCGCAGGCCCCCGGCCGCCGCGGCACCGGCCAGGGCGTCGCCGGGAACGCTCAGCGCCGCGGGCAGGCGCACCAGCCTCGCCAGGTCGCGCGCTCTCACTCGGCCTCCTCCTCCGGTGCCGCGCACCAGGACGTCAGGGCCCGCCACTGTTCGGCGAGGCCGTGTTCGCGGGTGCCCACGGGGTCCTTGAAGAAGAACGCCAGCTCCGGCAGGGGGCCCACCCGGCCCCGCCGGTGGGCGTGGGCGGTCAGCCGCGCCAGGTCCAGCACCAGGGGCGCGGCCAGCGCGGAGTCGTAGCCCGACCAGGTGAACTGCAGGGTCATCCGCGCCCCCAGGAACCCCTCGAACGAGACGTGGTCCCAGGCGACCTTGGCGTCGCCCAGGTCGGGGACGTAGTCGATGTGCAGGGGCCCGTCCGGGCCGTGGCCCAGCATGTGCTCCAGACCCCGCGCCTTGGACGCGAGCTTGCTCTCGGCGTTGGCCGGGTCGGCCAGGGTGGCGCCGTCGCCGCCGCCGAGCAGGTTGAGCGAGGACCACGAGCGCACGTGCAGCGCCCGCGCGGCGAACATCGGCGCGAGCGCGCTCTTGACCAGGGTCTCCCCGGTCTTGCCGTCGCACCCGGCCCACGGCACGCCCGAGCGCTCGGCGAGCCGCGCCAGGGCGGGCAGCCGGGGCCCGGTGTTGGGCGTGAACTCCACGAACGCGCAGCCCGCCCGCAGGGCCGCGTAGGCGTACGCGGAGCTGGCCGGGATCCGCGCGGTCCCGGCGTCCAGGGCCGCCTCCAGGGCGTCGTCGTCGGTGTGCTCGGCGTGCGGTTCGGGCCGGGGCTCGGTGCTGGACAGGTCCACCACCACGACGCGTTCGAGCGCCTCCCGTTCGGCGAACTCGCGCAGGTCCGCCTCCAGGCGGTCCACGTCGCGGCGCCCCACCCCGGCGGTGGCGGCGTGCAGGCCCCGGCGCAGACGGTGCTCGGCCCGGTCCAGTTCGTCGGCGAAGGCCGGCGGCAGGTGCGCGGGCAGCACCCCCGCCCGGGCCAGCCGCTCGGCGTTCTTGCACAGGCGGATCTCGGAGACGTCGTGGCCGCCGAAGACCAGGTCGCCGATCCCGGGCAGGCGCGCCGGGGCGAACTCGGGGCGCTCGGTCACGCACCCCGTCCGCCCCGACGCCCCGGACCGCACCGCCAGGGCTCCCAGGACGGCGGTGGTCGCCACCGATCCCCGCGCCCCGATCAGCCATACTCCGACTCGCGTCAACGCATGCTCCCCTCTGCGTGCCTCCGGGTGTTCCGGAACCGGGTGGTCACTGGTCACTGGTCGCCGCTGTCGGCGCCGCCCTCCGCGGGCGCGCCGCCGCCCTCGCCGGGCTCGGCTCCGTCGGGTCCCAGGGCGCCGCTGCCGGGCGCCGCGGGCAGGTACAGGTGGACGTGGCCGTGGCCGGACTCGACGCTGACCATGTCCAGTTGGGTGGCCGCCACCGACCAGCCACGGACCGCCTGGGTGCGCAGGTCGCCGGCGAGTTCGAGCAGTTCCGCCCGCTGTCCGTCCTGGGCGCGCTCGGCGTTGGAGTAGGCGACCACCGCCGACCCCAGCAGGTCCACGGCGTTGGACAGCCCCGCGTGCGCGACGTTGTGGCCGCTGTCGCCGGAGGGGGCGTCCTCGAAGTGGACCGCCGCCTCCTGGACGGTCTCCAGCCAGGAGTCGACCTCCCCGGCGCCGGGGGCCTCCCCGGCGGGAGTGGAACCGTCGGGCGGCACGGCCGCGTCCAGGCTCTCCACCACGGGTACCAGCTGCCCGTGCGCGGCGGTGGTGCGCTCGACGAGCTGGTCGACCTGCGCGCGGTCGCGCTGCTGTGCGGAGGCCTGGAGTTCGGCGACGCGCGTCGGATCGGGGGCGGTGTGGTCGTCACCGGTGAAGGTGAGGACGAGGACGCCGACGAGGGCGGCGACCACCAGGAGGGATCCGGCGGTCAGCCACCAGGTGAGCCTGGGCGGGGGAGCCTGCGTCCCGCGGGACGGATCGGGGGAGGAGGGGGCCTTCTTGGCGGACACCGTGACACCTTCTTCTCGTCGTACCTGGGGGCCGGACGCCGCGACGTCGCGCTCCTTTCCGGCGGGGCGCCACCGCGGGGGCGGCGGGGCCGACCGGAACCGGCCCCGCCGTGGTCACGGGACCCCCGGCGGACGCCGCCCCCACCGGGGGGCGGGCGCGCGCCGGAGGTGTCCCGTCACTCGTCGTCGATGAGCGGGCGCAGCCTGTCGGCCAGCTCCAGCAGCTCCTCCCTGGCGGCCTCGTCGGCCACCGCCTCGGCCACCCCGACGAACCGGTCCAGGGCCAGCGTGGCCTGCCCGGTCCGGCCGACGTTCAGGTGGTGTTCGGCCAGCTCCAGCTGCGGGGTCAGCCGGCGCGCCTCGGACACGGTCAGCGCGCCGTCGGCCTCCAGGGCGTCGACGCGCTCCTGGACTTCGGCGAACGTGACCGGTTCGACCGCGTCCAGCTCCTGGACCCGGACGTCGCGGAAGAGCACCCGGTCGGCGTCGCCGTGGTTCTGCAACCCGATGTGGCCCGAGGACAGGTCACGCGCGGGGTCGGTGCTCTCGAACTCGTTCACCAGCTCCCCGTTGATCCACACGCGGATCATCGGGTCGGCCACCTCGATCTCCATCTCGTTCCACTCGCCGACCCGCGCGGGGTGGGAGTCGGCCGCCTGGAAGTCGTAGACGGCGCCGGTCTGGTGGATCGGGTCACCGTCGGGCGCCCCGTAGCCGTCGATCTGGATCTCGTAGCCCTCGTCGACGGCGACCCAGGGGTCGTCCCCGGGCTCGGGGAAGCCGACGAAGACGCCGGAGTTGTCCGTCTCCTCGGCGGCGAGGAAGTCCAGCTTCAGCCGGTAGGACTCCAACTCCGTCTCGTGCCAGAGCAGCCCCATGCCGCCCCGGGTCTCCAGGGCGCAGCCCTCGCCGCCGTCGTCGACGACGCCGAACCCGCCCGGGCCCGCCATGTTCCATCCGTCCAGCGTCCGGCCGTCCCACAGGGGGGTGTAGCCGTCCTCGGCCCCGGCCGGGGCGCACTCCGGCGGCTCGGTGCCGCCCGCCTCGACCGTGATGGTGGCGGTGTCGGAGGCGCCGGTGTCGCCGTCGCCGTCCGTGGCCACGGCGCTGACCTCGTACTCGCCCGCCGCGGCCCCCTGCCAGGTGGCCGTGTACGGGCCCTCGGTCACCGTGGCGACGACCTCGTCGCCGACGAGGAAGTCCACCTTCTCCACACCGGCCTCGGCGTGGTCGGTGACCTCGGCGGAGAGGGGGACGTCCTCGCCCTCCTCGAAGACCGCTCCGTCCTGCGGGCTGGTCAGCTCGGTCTGGGGACCGTGCTCCCCGTGGCCGTCCAGGACCGCCTCGAAGTAGTTGACGTTGAACAGGCCGTCCTCGACCGCGGGGCCCTCACCGTCGAAGACCAGGTACAGCGTGAAGGTCTCCCCGGGGTCGGTGACGTCCATGGTCACGTCGGTCCACTCCTGCCAGCCGCCGGTGGAGGGCACGTCGACGCTGCCGAGCAGTTCGCCGTCGGGGGCGTTCACGCGGGCCTCGATGGTTCCGCCCGCCCCGGCGGAGGCGACCCGGAACTCCATCTGCTCGACTCCGACCAGGTTGGTCGTGTCGTAGGCCGTCCAGTCGCCGTGGCCGATGTGGCTGACGTTGACCAGGCCGCCCTCGGCGTCCGTGGTGGGTTCGGTCCGGACCCCCTCGCTGTCGGTGAAGTACTGGGCCTGCGTCCGGGCGGGCTTGAGGGTGACCCCGTCGCTTCCGGTGAGGCCGGGGGCCCCGTCCCCGCCGGAGTCGGTGTACTCGGCCTCCAGCACCCAGAAGATGTTCATGTCGTGCCCGTGGCCGCCGTCGACCTCGGTGACGCTGACGTCCTCGCAGCTGTCGTACTGGGTCCACGGGTGGGCGTGCCTGTCGTGGCCGAGCGAGGCCGTGACCGCGACGTCGCCGCAGTCGATGCCCTCGCCCACGGAGCCGTCCTCGGCGTCCGCCACGTCCACGCTGAAGGGGATCTGGTCACCCCAGTGGAAGAACTGGCCGTCCCGCGGGGTCTGGAAGGAGACCTCGGGCGCGGTGTTGCCCGCGGTGACCGTCGTGGTGGCCGTGCCCGTGCGCCCCTCGGAGTCGGTGACGGTCAGCACGACCGTGTACTGGCCCGCCTCCTCGAAGGTGTGGGTGGGCGAGACCTCGGTCGAGGTCTGGCCGTCTCCGAAGGACCACGCGTACTCCAGGGGCAGGCCGCCGGGGTGGCTGGAGCCCTCCGCGGAGAACTCCACCTCCAGCGGGGCCGGTCCCGAGGTCGTGGAGGCGCTGATGTCGGCGACCGGGGTGGTCCCGCCGCCGGTGTAGTCGATGCGCGACAGCGCCGAGTCGTCGGCCCCGCCGAAGTAGCCGGACCCGTACTCCAGCACGTACAGGGAGCCGTCCGGGCCGAACTCCATGTCCATGGGGTTGGCCAGGCTGATGTCCGGGACGGTCTCGGTGATGTCCAGGACCTCGCCGTCGTCGCCCAGGTGCACCTGCTTGATCCAGTCGCGGTCCCACTCGTAGAACAGCGGGATGCCGTCGTAGTACTCGGGCCACTTGGTGTCCGACTCCAGTTCGGGGTCGAACCGGTAGGCCGGGCCGCCCATCGGGGCGCCGCCGCCCGTGCCCAGCTGCGGGAACTCCTCCGACTCCTCGTAGCTGTACCAGATCGAGGCGGGGGTGACGGGGGGCAGTTCCGCCAGGCCGGTGTTGCGCGGGGAGTCGTTCACCGGCGCGGCGCAGTCGAACGCCTCTCCGGAGGCCCCGGCCTCGAAGTCGTAGTCGACGAACGCGCTGTTGTTGCCGATGCAGTAGGGCCAGCCGATGTTGGCGGGCTCGGTGATGGCGTGCCAGGAGACCGTGTTCTGCGGTCCCCGTTCGGGGTTGGGCTCGTTGGCGTCGGGCCCGTAGTCGCCCAGGTAGACGGTGCCGTCCTCCTCGTCGACCGTGAACCGGAACGGGTTGCGCAGGCCCATGGCGTAGATCTCGGGCCGGGTCTGCTCGCCGCTGTACTCCTCCGGCGGGAAGAGGTTGCCCTCGGGGATCTCGTAGCCGCCGTCGTCGGTGGGCGTGATCCGCAGGAGCTTGCCGCGCAGGTCGTTGGTGTTGGCCGAGCTGCGCTGGGCGTCGAAGGCGGGGTTGCGCGACTCGCGCTCGTCGATGGGCGTGTAGCCGTCCGACCCGAACGCGCTGGTGTCGTCGCCCGTGGCCAGGTAGAGGTTGCCCTCGGCGTCGAAGTCGATGTGGCCGCCGACGTGGCAGCACATGCCCCGGTCGGTCCCGACCTCCAGCAGGACCTGCTCGCTGTCCAGGTCCAGGGCGGGGGTCTCCCCGTCCGTGAACTGGAAGCGGGAGAGGTTGTTGTGGCCCTCGTAGGGCTCGAAGTCCTCCGGGGAGCCGTCCGCGGGCGCCTCACCCGCCGGGACGCCCTCGATCACGGGCGAGTAGTACAGGTACACCCACCCGTTCTCCTCGAAGTCCGGGTCCAGGGCGACGCCCTGGAGCCCGTCCTCGTCGTGGTTGTACACCGGGACCCGGGCGATCAGCTCGGTGGTGTGGGTGTCGGGGGACCACAGCCGCACGTCGCCGCCGCGGGTGATGTGCATCACGCGGCCGTCGGGCAGGACCGCCAGGCCCATGGGCTCGCCCACGGAGTCCTCGCCCTGCGCGAGGGTGACCTTCTCGAAGTTGTCCCACTGTGTGGCGCCGCAGTCTCCCTCGGCGGTCCCGGCCGCCCACCGCAGCCCGCCGAGCAGGTGCTGGGTGAACTCCGGTTCGGAGTAGGACTCCACGGTGTGGCCGCCGCCGGTGTACCAGGACCGGCCGCCGTCGTAGGCCTGACACCAGGCGATCGGGTGGTCCCACCCCATCTGGCCCCCGGGTTCGACCTGGTCGGCGTAGGAGTCCTCGTCGAGCCCGGCCAGGACGTGTACGTCGCCGCGGGGGGACAGGTCGAAGTCGTACCACTCGTCGTGGCGCTGCCAGCTGGCCGGCAGGTGCTCGGTGGAGGGGTGGACCCTGTCGTTGACCACCACCTGGGCGTCCTGCGTGCCGGGCGGGTGGCTGGCGAAGTAGCCGCCGACGAGGTCGCCGTACCACTCCCAGTCGTAGTGGGTGTCGGAGGCGGAGTGGACGCCGACGAAGCCGCCGCCGCCCTGGACGTAGCGCTCGAAGGCGCCCTGCTCCTCCTCGTTGAGCACGTCGCCGGTGGTGGAGAGCCAGATCACCGCGTCGTAGGCGGCCAGTTCCTCGTCGTTGAACACCGAGGAGTCCTCGGTGTGCGCGGTCTGGAAGCCGTGTTCTTCGCCGAGCGCCTCGATGAGCGCGACGCCGTGGGGGATCGAGTCGTGCCGGAAGCCGGTGGTCTTGGAGAAGATCAGCGTGTTGAACGCGTCCTCGCCGGTCTCGTCGGCGTACGCGACCGGTGCGGTCAGCGTGAGCGCCATGGCGACACCCGACGCGAGCGCGCCGAGTGCCAGCAGGGGTCTCTTCTTCATACGGAACCTCACCTGGGGGTGGGAGCGAAGCGATGAGTCCGTGCGGCGTGCCGGCGCCGACGGCAGGGGCGGCCCGGTGGTCGTGCGGCCCGGCGGGGGCCGAGTGGCTGCGACCGGTGGGCTGACGGGGAGTTCCTGCTATCAGGTGCGGGAAGCGGGGGTGCCGCCTCATCGGTCTCAGCCCATACCGGCTCCTTTCCTCGCTGGCCCTGCCGGAGGCGGACGACGCGGTGGCCGGGGATCGGGGCCGCCCGGCCCCTCAGCGCTCCGTCCACGTCTCGGAGGGGGAGGCCCGGCGGGTCGCCGCCGCCGGACTTCACTTGGTGCGGGCGGGGCAGCTCTTCGTAACCGGGAAAGGCCATGCCGACGGTCCGAAGACGCCACATCGCCCAACTCCTGTGACCTGCCTCACCTGCTGCCTCGAACCGTACGTCGGGCTTATGTCGATCGTCAAGCAGAAGTTGTCGGTGCAGATCGCAATAGGTGGAGTCCGGTCATCCAATAGACCCGGGTCCGCGGGCGGCCTCGACGGGTGCTTTTCCCGAGGTCGTGGGCACGCTCGGCAGCACGCCTTGGCCGACGGTGTTCACCCGGTGTACGGGGGACGTTCCGCGAGGGGACACCGGTGGAGGCCGGCGCCGGCGCCCGCCGGTACATCCTCGTGTCAGCGCGGTGCGGTCGGCGTCCGGAGGCCCGGGCCGGGACGGACAGGACCCGGGCGCACACACAGCCGCGCCCCCGCCCGGGGGGGCGAGGGCGCGACGGATCCGCGCGGGGACCGCGGGGCACGCGAGCCGCGTGGGCACCGTGAGGCGCGCGGCGCCTCCGCGGCCGGGCACGCGACACCGGCCTCAGGGCGGCGCGGGTATCACTCCGCCAGCTGCTCCTCCCCGAGTCCTGCCCCGGTGCTGTGGTACCGGCCCAGGGGCAGCATGAGGGGCCTGCCCGACGTCGGGTCGGTGATCACCTCGCTGCGCAGACCGAACACGGCGTGCACCGTCTCGGGGGTGAGCACCTCCTCGGGCGTGCCCGCGGCGTGCAGCCGCCCGTCCGCGAGCGCGATGAGGTGGTCGGCGTAGCGCGCGGCCAGGTTGAGGTCGTGCAGGACCAGCACGATCGTCGTCCCCAGCGAGCGGTTGAGGTCGGTGAGCAGGTCCAGCACCTCGACCTGGTGGCTGACGTCCAGGAACGTGGTCGGCTCGTCCAGCAGCAGCAGGTCCGTGCGCTGGGCCAGGGCCATCGCGATCCACACGCGCTGGCGCTGCCCGCCGGAGAGCTCGTCCACGGGCCTGTCGGCCAGGTCCACCGTCCGCGTCGCCTCCAGAGCCTCGGCCACGGCCTCGTCGTCCTCCCGGCTCCACCGCGAGAGCATCCTCTGGTGGGGGTGGCGGCCCCGTCCGACGAGGTCGCTCACCGTGATGCCCTCCGGGGCGATCGGCGACTGCGGCAGCAGCCCGAGCGTGCGCGCCAGCTCCTTGGACGGCAGGCGGTGCACCTCCTTGCCGTCCAGGAGCACGTGCCCGACCCGGGGCGCGAGCAGCCGCGACATCGAGCGCAGCAGGGTGGACTTGCCGCACGCGTTGGCGCCCACGATCGCGGTGATCCTGCCGGGCGGGATGGTCAGGTCCAGCGACTCGATGACGACGCGGTCCTTGTAGCCGAGCGTCAGGTCCTCGACGAGCAGCGAATGGGCCGTGGTCACAGCGAGCCTCCCACGCGATTGGTGCGGACGATCAGGTAGACGAGGTAGGGGGCGCCGAGCACGCCGGTGACGACCCCGACCGGGTAGCGGGTCCCGAAGGCGTACTGCGCGCACAGGTCGGCGACCAGGATCAGCAGCGCCCCGACCAGCGCCGAGGGCACCAGCAGTGAGCCGTTCGGCCCCACCAGGCGCGCCGCGATCGGCCCCGACAGGAAGGACACGAAGGCCACCGGCCCCGCCGCCGCGGTCGCGAAGGCGATGAGCCCCACCGCCCCGACGATCGCGACGAGCCGGGTCAGGTCCACGCGCACGCCCAGGGCCGAGGCGGTGTCGTCGCCGAGCTGGAGCGCGGACAGGTTGCCCGACTGGGACAGGAGCACGGGGGCGAGGACGACCAGCGCGACCAGCACCGGGACGGTCTGGTCCCAGCTGGCGCCGTTGAGGCTGCCGGTCAGCCACCGCATCGCCTCCTGGAGGTCCCACTGGGCGGCCTGGTCCAGGACGTAGTCGGTGACGCTGGTGAGCATGGCCGAGATGCCGATGCCGACCAGGATCAGGCGCGTCCCGGCGACCCCGTCCTTGAAGGACAGCGCGTACACCGCCAGCGCCACGAGCAGGCCCGCCGCGATCGCGAAGGCCGACACCCCGGCCTCGCCGAGCGAGAGCACCACGATCGCGAACACGGCCGCCGCGCTGGCCCCCGCGCTGATGCCGATGATGTCCGGGCTGGCCAGGGGGTTGCGCAGCATGGTCTGGAACGTCACGCCCGCGAGTCCGAAGCACAGCCCCGCCGCCACCGCGAGCACGGCCCGCGGCAGCCGGAGCCGCCCCACGGTGAACGAGGCGCCCGGCACGTCCTGGCCCAGGACCACCCGCACGACGTCGCCGGGCGGGTAGAAGGTCTGCCCGACCATCAGGGACAGGGCGAACACGAGGACGATCGCCACGACCAGGGCGGCGATCACGAAGCGCCGCCGGTAGGCGCGGCGCACCCGGCCGCGGGCGACGGTCTCGACGGTGGAGGCGCTCACAGGGCACGCACCTTCTGACGGCGGACGATGTAGATGAAGAAGGGGGCGCCGATCAGCGCGGTCACGATCCCCACGTCGATCTCCGCGGGGCGCGCCACGATGCGGCCGACCACGTCCGCCGCGGTCAGCAGGGCGGCGCCGGTGAGCGCCGAGAACGGGATCAGCCACCGGTGGTCCACGCCCACGAGCAGGCGGCACACGTGCGGGACGACGAGGCCGACGAAGCTGATCGGCCCGGTCACGGCGGTGCTCGCGCCGCACAGCACGACCGCGCCGACGAAGGCCGCGCCCCGCGCGAGCGCGACGCGCTCGCCCAGGCCCGCGGCCAGTTCGTCTCCCAGGGCGAGCAGGTTGAGCGCGCGCGCCGACAGCAGGCACACGACGAACCCGGCCAGGAGGAAGGGCAGCACCTGCGTGACGCTGTCGAAGGTCCCACCGCCCACGCCGCCGATCTGCCAGGACCTAGCCCCGTCGGCGATGTCGGCGCGTGGGAGCACGACGGCCCTGATGAAGGAGGCCAGCGCCGCGGTGGTCGCGGCCCCGGCCAGGGCGAGTTTGAGCGGTGTGGCCCCGCCCCGCCCCAGGGAGCCGATCGTGTAGACGAACACCGTGGTCAGCCCCGCGCCGACGATCGCCACCCACACGAAGCTGGTCGCGGAGGCCAGGCCGAAGTAGGCGATGCCCGCGACGACGGCGAGCGAGGCGCCCATGGTCACGCCCAGGATGCCCGGGTCGGCCAGCGGGTTGCGGGTCACGCCCTGCATGACCGCCCCCGCCACGCCCAGGGCTGCCCCGGCGAGCACGGCCAGCAGCGTGCGGGGGATGCGCTTGGCCACCGCCGCCTGGTCGAAGTTCTCGGTCGCGCCGCCGAAGGCCGCCACGACGGCCGTCCAGGGCACGTCGCGCGAGCCGACGACGACCGAGGCGAACATGAGCGCGGCCAGTGCGCCCAGCACCACCAGCAGCCACAGGGTCTTGCCGCGCCTCGGGCGCCGCACGACGGCGGCGCCCGAGACAGCGGTCGAGGTGTCCGTCGTCACTACTGAGCCTCGTCAGCGGCCTCGGCGAGGAGCGACAGGTAGTCGTCCAGGACCCACGAGATCGACAGCGGGGTCGGGTTCGCGGCCGTGCCCAGCGGGTCGTCACCGGGGAGGTTGACGACGGAGCCGTTCTCCACGGCGGGCATCTGCGACAGCAGCGGGTCGCCCTCCAGGGTCCGCACCAGCTCCTCGCCGCCGTAGGTGACGATGATGTCCACGTCGTTGAACGCGTCCGCCTGCTCGGCGCTCTGGCTCAGGGAGAACTGGTCGGTCTCGGCCGAGGCGGTCGCGATGCTTTCCGGGGTCTCCAGGCCCAGGTCCTCGAAGAACATGGCGCGCGTGTCGTGCGTGGTGTAGAAGCTGACCTCGCTCAGGTCCGTGGTGTCCACGTGGGTCAGGAACATCGCGGACCGGCCCTCGAACTGCGGGTACTCCGCGACCGAGTCCTCGATCTCCTGCTCCAGGCCGGCGATGAGCTCCTCGCCCTCGGCCGCCATGCCCAGGGCCTGGCTGTTGAGCTCGATCATCTCCCGCCACGGGGTGCCCCAGGCGGTCTCGGGGTAGGCGACGACGGGGGCGATCTCGCTGAGCGTGTCGTAGTCCTCCTGGGTCAGCCCGGAGTAGGCGGCCAGGATCACGTCCGGCGCGGTGTCGGCGACGGCCTCGAAGTCGATGCCGTCCGTCTCGTCGAACAGGACCGGGGTCTCCGCGCCCAGTTCGGTGAGCTTCTCCTCGACCCAGGGCAGCACGCCGTTGCCGTCGTCGTCGCCGAAGTCGGCGGAGGCCATGCCGACCGGCACGATCCCCAGGGCCAGCGGGACCTCGTGGTTGGCCCAGTTCACCGTCGCGACCCGCTCGGGCTTGGACTCGATGGTCGTCGTGCCGAGCGCGTGCTCGATGGTGACGGGGGTCCAGTCCCCGGAACCGCCGTCCTCCCCGCCGGAGGAGTCGGAGGAGCCGTCGGAGGAGCAGGCGGCGAGCGCGACGGTGAGCAGCGCGGCGCCGGAGAGCGCGGCCAGCCTTGAAACGCGGGGCATGGTTTCCTTCCCATTGTGGCCGTGGGGCCTCAGCCATGGCGGTGCCATGGTCCGGCTCCCGCACCGCCCCGGCGCGCACACGGGGGTGTGCGTCCGGGAGGGGACCGGTCAGGGTTGGGTCGCGTGGGGACAGGGGCCCGGGGGTGCGCAACGCCGACCCGACCGCGGCGATGCCGAGAGATTAGGTTTGCCTAACCGAATTTAGGGTGTCCTTGGTGGGTTCGCAATCGCGTAGATGCGACATCTTTTATAGCGAAACGGACAACCAGGGTGTGGCGGAGGAGTCTGGAGGGCTTGTTGGGGCCCGTGTTACCGCCCCGCCCCGGGAGCTGGAACGGTGTCCCCGCGGGCCTCACAGGGCGCGGAAGCGGCCCGGACTCAGCCCCGTGACCCGTCGGAAGGCCGCGCCGAACGCGCTCGCCGAGTGGTAGCCCACGCACACCGCCACCTCGTCGATCTCGTCCCCCCGCGCGAGCATCGTCACCGCGTGCTGCACGCGCGCGGTGGTCAGCCACTGGCTGAACCCCAGGCCCGTCTCGGCGCGGAACGCCCGGGTGACGGTGCGGGTGCTCACGCCCAGCCGCGCCGCCCACACGGCCAGGGTGGTGGTGTCGGCGGGGTCCTCGCGCACGGCGGCGACGATGGGGGCCAGCAGCGGTGACTCGGGGATGTGCAGGATCAGCTCGTGCCGTGCCGGGGCGAGGATGTCCAGCACCATCGCCTCGGTCCGCGAACGCTCGTCCGCGGTGAGGCCCTCGGCGTCGAGCCGGTCGAGCAGGAGCCGCAGGAGCGGGGTGATCTCCATGGCCACGGGCCCGTCGGAGATCGAGGGCACCGCGTGGACGCCGAACTGTGCGGCGCGGTGCCAGGTCCCCGCGGGGGTCCATCCGGAGTGGCGCGTCCCGGCCGGGAGCCACAGGCCGACCGTGGGGGTGATCGTCCAGACCCGCGTGCCGACGGTGGCGGAGGAGGCGCCCCGCTGGTTCCAGAGCAGTTCGTGCGTGGGGTGCGAGTGCTCCTCCCAGAACGTGTCCCGGGGGATGATCTCGGCGCTGCCCATGACGACGAAGGGCACCTCGATCTCACCGGCGGCGTAGGAGGGGAGCTTGCGGCTGTCGATCGCCTCGCGCCGCGGGGGCCCGGCGGGACGCGGCCGGGCGTCTGGTCTGACCACGTCCTCCAGGTTAGGCGCAGGTGGGAGCCGCGGCGGCTGTGGCCACCACCCTTCGAAGGCACGTCCGCCCCCTGTCACAGGTGTGTGCTTCGATACCCGCATGAACGCGCCCGAGACCGCCCTCCGCCTGCCCGAACCCGCCGCCCTGCGCGTACTGTCCCGCAGGACGGCGCTGCTGGAGTTCCTCATCGCCCCCGACAGCCGCTACCGCAAGCACGACTTCACCCCCGACTGGCGGCCGGGGTGGGACCTGGCGACGATGAGCAACGGGGGAGGGGACGAGTACGCCATCGCGCTCTCGGACACGGCCGGTCTCATCCGCTGCTTCGATCACGAGTCGGAGACGAGCCCCTACGCCAACGACGAGGAGCACTGGCCGGGGACGGTCGACGCCCTGCCCGGGGAACTCGCGTTCCTCCTGGCGGACACCGACTTCAACGGCGGGGAAGCGCTGTCGGTGAGCGCTCTGCTGTGGCGTCTGCCCGCGGACGCCTCCTGGCGCACCGGTGTCGCCGGAGACCGGGGAGACGGGGCCGGTTGGCTGCTGGGCGGCGTGTACGCCGCCGACCCCGCGCGCTACCACCACGATCACTTCCAGGACTACTACGGGCGCTCCCTGGACCTCGACGCGGTGCGCGCGGTGTTCGAAGGACGGCCGCTGACCGAGGAGGTCGTGGCCGGGCTCAATCCCGGGGCCGACCCCGCCGAGCTGCTGCGCCGCGCGGAGGCGTATCCGGCCTGAGGCCTGGCCTCTCCTGTCATCCTCGGCGCGGAGGGGCCCGTCATCGTCCGGCGGAGAACGTCAGTTCCCCGCGCGAGGGGCGGACGGGTGGATGCGGTACAGCACGTTCGGGCGCAGCGGCCCCTCGGGCACGGCGGGGTCGTCGAAGTCGTCGGCCGGGTCCCGCGTCATCCCGATACGGCGTTTGACTTCCTCTCCCTCGTGAACGAGGGAGATTCCGACCACCCCTTGTCGGGGCGGTGGTACTGCGGGCCTCGCGGCCGCAGCTGGTTCCTGCTTCATCGACATGGCATCCCAGAGGTCTCGGCAGGCTGGCACGGTTCACCCCGAAGGGCTAGTCCATCCGCGCATCAGGGTGTTCTGGGCCGCGTTGACGTCCGCATGAGCTGTGTGCCCGCACCTGCCGCAGTGGAAGACCGATTGGCTCTCTCGGTTCTCCGCCGCGACGTATCCGCACGAGTGACAGGTCTGGGACGTGTACGTGGGGTTGACCTCCATAATCCGGGTGCCGGTGCGCCGGGCCGCGTTCTGACAGGCGAGCTTGAGGCCGTGCCACCCCTTGGTCAGGATCGCCCGGTTCAACCCCGCCTTCTGCCGCACGTTGACGCCCGGGGCGTCGACGGTGCCTTTGGCCGAGGCGGTCATGTTCTTCGTGGTGAGCTTTTCCAGCACCACGACCGCGTTCTTGGCACACAGCGTGTGCGCGGTCTGCGCGGCGAAATCGGCGCGCCGAGCCCGCACCCGCCCGGTCAGCGCGGACAGGGCGGCCCTGGTCCTGGCCCGGTTGTTCGACCCCTTGCGTTGGCGGGCCAGGCGTCGGCGCAGACGGCGCTCCCGCTCGGCCTCTTTGGGGGTTTGGAAGGTGCGGTCGAGCAGGTCTCCATCGCTGGTGGCCACCGCCACCATCACACCCCGGTCGATGCCCACCGCGCTGTCGGGGCGCTCATGCGCCTCCGGGGTGGTCTGACCGTCCTCGCACAGCAACGACACGTACCAGTGGGCCCCGTCGCGGGAGACGGTGGCCGAGCGCACGGTGCCCCGGGGCGCGCGTGACCAGCGAAAGCGCACCCATCCCAGTTTGGGCAGCTTGATGCGTCCCCATTTGCGGCCCAGGCGTTCGATGCTCATCCGTGTGCCGTCGGGGAAGCGGAAGGAGGGCTTCCACCGCCCCTTGGCACGCCATCGCACCTTGAACGTGCCGTGGTCCTTGCAGGCTCGGTCCAGGTCGCGAAGGGTCTGCTGGAGGATGTGGGAGGGGGCGGCCTTCAGCCAGGTCTCCTCGGTCTTGGCCTCGGCCAGTTCACGGGCCTGGAGGTGGTAACCGCAGTAGGGCAGACGCTGGCCGCGCCGCCAACGGGAGACGGCCTCACGCCGCTGGTCCAAGCCGGTGTTCCACACCGCCCGACAGATATCGCCATAGACCTGGCACGACTCGGCCTGCTCGTCGGTGAGCGCGAGCCGATAACGGAATCCCGTCAGCATGGTAAGACCTCCCCTCGAAGAACCAGCACACACCATAGCCAGGCCCTACGACATTGTGGTGGGGACGGCTCGCCCCGTCTTGAAGGGCGGGGTCTGCACCGAAACCGACCAATCCTCTTCCCAGGAGAGGTGTTCCTGGCCCGTAATCGAAATGTCAATTCTCGGATGGAACGTAGAGAATTGAGATGTTTCCGGGAGTGGTGTAGATTTCGCGGTTTTTGTCTTCCCGCACTCACTGCGTTCCGCGAACCTTGCGGTAGGCGGAACGGTTCGGCAGCGGAGGCTGGAACCCGGCCCTGTCCTCGACCACGGAGTCCACGAGGAGGTCGAGCCGGTCGCGCTGCACGTACTTCCAGGTGCCGTACCGGTCCTGGTAGCTCCAGGAGAAGTCGTCCTTGAGACCGATGACGACGTTGCCCAGGTAGGAGGGGCCGACGAGGGCGCGTTCGACGTCGGGGCCGTGGGTCCAGGGGAAGCGCCGCCACTCGACGGTGAAGGCCAGGCCCCGCTGGCTCTGGAAGGCTGCGCTGGCCGCACTGAACATGTCCGGGTTCTGCTGCGTTCGGTTCTGCATACCCTCAGGCTGGCCCGACGGCTCTGTGTTTCAGAGTAAGTGCGGCCTAGCCCAAAAGGAATGGTGGGGCATGCAACTTTGTGGCTACCTTAGGGGATATGGTGGAACAGAATTTCGGGCAAACCCTCGCGCATGAGCGCAAACAGGTTGGCTACACCCTCCGAAGGCTCGCTTCGCTTGCGAACTGCTCTGCGTCAACGCTGTCACGCTGGGAGAACGGGCATGTCAGCCCAGCTCGGGATGATGTGGAGAAAGTAGACAAGGCGCTAGACGGTATGTAGGGAGGGTTCGCTGAAGGGCCGGGACCCCGCTCACACGTTGCCGTGGGTTGCCGACCAGGCAGAACCTGGACGGTAGT